>DATFXS010000244.1:0-20699 GCA_035315605.1 Polyangia bacterium | reverse complement strand
GTTCCACCGCGTCCAGCAGTGCCGCCGGTCCCGCCGCCGCCCGTTCCACCACCGCCGGTCCCACCGCGGCCCGCAGTGCCACCGCTTCCCCCGCCGCCGCTGCCGCCCCCGCCGTTGCCTCCGACGATCGAGCCGCCCGTTCCGCCACCGCCGCCTCCCCCGTGCCCGCCCGCGCCGGCGTTGCTTCCTCCGACACCGCCCTTGCCTCCGGACGATCCCGCGGTTCCAGTTCCTTGAGGTGCGATGTCGTCGCCGCAACCGGCCACGGCGGCGAGGTATGCGACGAGAGAAATGGAAGCGAGCCGAACCCGGATCTGCATGAAACCTCCGAAGCAGTTACACCGACAACTGGTGGGAAAACTAAAGGGTTTCCAGGATAAATGTTTTTGCGCGACGCGCCTAGCCCCGTCTTCGGCCGGGTGCGGTGGTGTTATAGTTCAAGCTCATGAGCAGCACGGCCATGCCTCGCGAGCGGCTCGTCGCGCCGGCTGACAGGGTCGCAGCGCTCGAGGCGAACATCGCCCGCGTCCTGCGCGGGAAGCCGGGCGCCATCCGCCACGCGGTCGTCGCCCTGCTGGCGCGCGGCCACCTCCTCATCGAGGATGTACCCGGCGTGGGCAAGACCACGCTGGCGCGGTCGCTGGCGCGGTCGATCGGCGGAACCTTCCATCGCGTGCAGTTCACCAGCGACCTTTTGCCGTCGGACGTGATCGGTGTGTCGATCCTCGATCCGAAGTCGGGCGAGTTCGAGTTCCGCCCCGGGCCGGTGTTCGCGAACCTGGTGCTGGCCGACGAGATCAATCGAACGCCGCCGCGCACGCAGAGCGCGCTGCTGGAGGCGATGAACGAGGGGCAGGTTTCGGTGGACGGCCACACCTATCCGCTGGAGCAGCCGTTCCTCGTGATGGCGACCCAGAACGCCGAGGAACGCTACGGGACGTATCCGCTGCCCGAATCGCAGATGGACCGCTTCCTGCTGCGCATCCGGATCGACTATCCATCGCCCGAGGACGAGCGGCGCATCCTGCTGGAATCGGCGGGGCGTCCCGAGGATGCGCTGGCGCGCCTGGACCCGGTGCTGTCGGTGGCCGAAGTGCGCGCGCTGCAGGAAGCGGCCGAACGCGTCCACCTGTCCACGGAGCTGGCGGATTACATCGTCGCGGTCGCGCGCGAGACGCGCCGGTCGCCCCATCTGTCGCTCGGTGTGTCGCCGCGCGGGCAGCTCGCCTGGCGCAACGCCGCGCGCGCGGCGGCGCTGGCCGAGGGCCGCGACTACGTGCTGCCCGATGATCTCAAGTCGCTCGTCGGGCCGGTGCTGGCCCACCGGGTCGTTCCCGCGTCGCCGGTCGAGGCGCTCACGCGCTCGCGCAGCGACGTCGAACGGGTGCTGGCGGACATCCTCGACCGGCTCCCCGCGCCGGGATGACGCCGGCCAATCCGCGAAACCGCCAGGCGCCGACCCGAGAGGGGTGGTGGTTCCTGGCGGCGACGCTGCTCGTCGGCGCCGCCGCGATCGACGCGGGCATCAACCTCTACTTCCTGACGTTCGGGATGATGCTCTGCCTGCTGGTCGCGGGCGTCGCGCTGTCCGAGCTGGGGCTGTCCGGGCTGCGCGTGCGCCGGGTGCTGCCGCCCGCGATTCACGCGGGCACGCCGTACCTGATGGGCATCGCGCTCGAGAACCGGAAGCGGCGGCTTCCATCCTTTTCGATTGAAGTGGAGGATCTGATCGACGGCCGCCCGATCGAGAAGCGCTGCTACTTCCTGAAGCTGCCCGCCGGCCGGCTGCAGGAGACCGCCTACCGCAACATGATGGCGCGGCGCGGGCGCTACCGACTATCGGGATTTCGGCTGGCGACGAAGTTTCCGTTCGGGCTGGTCCCGCGCGCGCGCAGCGTCGCCGACGCCGACGAGCTGATCGTCTACCCGGCGGTGATCCCGGCGTCCGAGGCGCTGCTGCGCGGGTTGCCGACGCATCCGGCGCCCGGTCGATCGTTCGCGCCCAGCCGCCAGGGCGAATTTCGCGGGCTGCGCGCCTTCCGCGCCGGCGACGATCCGCGCGACATCCACTGGCGTTCCAGCGCGCGGCGGGGGCTGCCGCTGGTGCGCGAGAAGGAAGATGAGGAGACGCGGCACGCCACGGTCGTGCTCGACAACGATCCGGCGTCCGAGACGGCCGCCTTCGAACGCGCCGTCTCGGAGGCGGCCGGCATCTGCCTCGACCTCGTACAGCGAGGATTCAGCGTCGGGCTGGCCGTGCGCGGCGGCGAGGTGCGGGCCGACGTCGGCGGGGCGCAGGTGGAGCGCATCCTCCGCGCGCTGGCGCTGATCGAGCCCGACGCCCGGCCGCTCCCCGCGGTCCGCGGCACGATCGTGCGCGTCCGCCCGGGCGCGGCGCCGGCGCTGGAGTCCGCGCCCGCCCCTCTGCTCGCCGGGAGACACGCGTGAGGCGGTGGCGCCAATGAGGTTCGCGTCGGCGCACAAGCTGGTGACCTACCTCCTGGTGCTGGCGGCGCTCGCGGCGGTCGCGAGCACGCGGGCCCTCGCTTCCGCGAGCGCGCTGGCGTTCCTCGCCGCCTGCGCGCTGTCCTTCACCGTCGAGGGGGGAAGCCGGGCCGCGCTGGCGCTCGATCGGGCCGCCATCGTCGTTCGCGCCTTCGCGATCGCGGTGTTCGCGGCCATCGCCTGGCGAATGTGGCGGCGCCTGCCCGATCCCGAGGTGACCCCCGCCTTCGATCTCGTGCTGGCGCTCCTCGGTTACAAGCTGTTCTTCCGACGCGCGCACCGCGACTACGTGCACATCGCGGCGCTGACGTTCCTGCTCGTGCTGGTGGCCTCGACGATCGCGCACAACTTCGTGTTCGTGGCGTGCTTCGCGATCTACGTCGTCGTCGCGGTCTGGGCCCTGATCCTGTTTCACCTGCGCCGCGAGATGGAAGAGAACTATCTCATCAAGCACTCGGCGCAGGCGCCCAGCCAGAAGGTCGGCGTCGGGCGCATCCTTGGCTCCCGGCGCGTCGTCGGCGGGTCGTTCTTCGCGGCCACCGCGGGAATGGCGGCGCTGGTGTTCGTCGGCGCGGTCGCGATCTTCATGCTGGTGCCGCGCGTCGGGGCCGGATTCGCGGTCGGCGTCGCGCGCATGTCGGGCAGCGCCACCGGCTTCGCGGACGAGGTCGCGATCGGCCGCTACGGCACGCGGGCGACCCAGCGCCGCGAGGTCGTGCTGCGCGCGACGCTTCCGGCGGCCCTGCCTGCCGACGAAGAGGGGCGCGCGCGGGCCGCGGACGAGCTCTATTTCCGCGGCGCCGCCTACGACGGCTACCAGGGCGGCCGCTGGGTTCACAGCCACCGGCCCGAGCTGCGCACGTCGATCGAACGCGACGGCAATCGGTTCCTCGTCGGCGAGGAGCTGGCGAACGGCGAAACGCCCGCCAGCCGCCCCGCCCCGCCCCCGGACCAGTCGCTGCTCCGTCAGGAGATCGAGGCGATCGGCATCCCGGCCTCCGTGCTGGTGGCGGTCGACCGTCCGCGCGCGTTCGAGCTGCCCGCCACCAAGCTGGGCGCCGCCGGCGCGCTGCGCGTCTATCCGCGCTGGTCGGGCGAATCCGCGCTGCGCGTCGGGGGCGGCGACGGCGACACGTTCATCACGCTGTCGCACGCGCACTACGTCGCGTACTCGGCGCCCGCCGGAGCGATCGCGGGCGAGCCGGCACCGGGACTGTCGGCTGCCGCGCGAACGGCGTACCTGGCCGTCCCCGAGGACCTGGCGCGGCGCCTCGCGAACCTGGCCGCCACGCTGGGCGGTCCGGACATCGGCGACACTTCGACGATCGCCTCGATCATACGAAGCTTGCGCGAAAAGCACGGCTACACGCTGGAACCGACCCCGCCGCCCGCCGGCGTCGATCCGGTCGAGAGCTTCTTGCTGGGCGAGCACGCCGGCCACTGCGAGCTGTTCGCGTCGGCGGCCGTCCTGCTTTTGCGCCTGCGCGGCATCCCCGCGCGCTACGTGACCGGTTTCCGCGGCGGCGAATGGAACGCGGTGGGCGGCTACGTCGCCGTGCGCGACGATCGCGCGCACGCCTGGGCGGAGGCCTTCCTCGCGGACCGCGGCTGGGTGCGCGTCGACGCGACGCCGCCCGGCGCGGCGCCGTCCCGCGCCGGGCGCGTGGCCGAGGTGATGGACGCGCTCGACTACCTCTGGAACCGGTGGGTCGTCGGCTACGACCTCTCCCGGCAGCTCGAGCTCGCGCGCCGCGCGGGGCAACACCTGACGCCGCCCCCGGCCCACGGGCTGCGGACGCGCAGCCTGGCGATCGCGGCGGCGGTCTGCGCGCTGGCGGCGCTTCTTCTGATCGCCCGCCGGCTCCGGCGGCGGCGCGGGCACGGCGCGCGCGACAGCCGCGACCTCGCCCGCCATCCGGTCTGGACGGCGCCGCGGCTGGGGCCCGTCGAGCGCCTCTACCGGCGGACGCTCGGGCGGCTGGCGCGCGCCGGCTGGCCACGGCATCGCAACGAGACGCCGCACGAGTACGCGCGGCGCGTGCAGGGGTCCGGCCTGATCGCCGGCGACGACTTCCTCCGGCTGACCGATCGCTACGCGGCGGCCCGCTTCGGGGGGCACGACGCGGACGCGAAGCTGGTCGCCGAGCTCGCTGCCAAATTGGCAATCAGAACCGGGGCCTCCGGCCATCCGGGCATTCGCCCGCGCCCCGACCCGCGCGCTTGACCTGCGCCGGAGCGTCCCAGCTGGGCACCTTCCTTGCAGTAAGATGCGGCCGCTCGATGCGCCCCTGGCTCCGAATTCCCCTCCTCGCGACCGTCGTCGCCGTGCCGCTGCTGGCGGCGGCGCCCGCCGCCGCCCAGATCCCGGACGCGGGGCCGACGAACGCCA
This sequence comes from Polyangia bacterium, assembly GCA_035315605.1. GTDB lineage: Bacteria > Myxococcota_A > Polyangia > Fen-1088 > Fen-1088 > JADGRB01. The sequence continues at coordinate 15,805 of DATFXS010000244.1, read as the reverse complement.
CGTGGGCGAGCGGGGACTTCTTCATCGGTGTCCAGCACCAGGCGGGCGCGAACCTCTCCGACTTCGACCGGGCCCGCTTCTTCAACAAGGCGCACTGTGACTGCACCGAGACGGTCTACGTCTACATCGCGCTGACCGACAGCGGCTTCGCGAAGCGCACGCTCGTCGATCAGAGCGGTAACATCGAGTTTTTCGTCGGGAGCCAGTGCGACAGCAACGACAGTGGCCGGCCGCTGCGCTGTAAGTCACTGAAAGCCGAGCCCCTGGCCGCGTTCCTGGTGGCGGGCCGCGACACCGTGCAGACCACCGCGCGCGTGCTGAGCACGTTCACGCAATCGACCTTCCTCGACGGGGGCGCCATCACCGGGACTTTCGCGGAAACCTCGGACTGCACAAGCCCGACTGGCCAGTCCTTTCCCCAGACGATCTTCGTCATCACCTACGACAAGGTGACTGGCGCCCCCCAAGCCATCGCCACCAGCCAGCTCAACATCGACCTGACGCCGCCGCCCGCGCCGTCTTCGCTCGGGGACGTCACCGTCGAGCCTGGCAACGAGGCGGTCGTGATCACCTGGCCGAAGGTCGACTCGTCGGTCGTCACCGATCTGCTCGGCTACCAGGTGCTTTGCAACCGGGCCGGGTCGCTGCAGGTGTTCAACGACGGGACGTTCGGCGCGGGATTCCTCGAGTGCGCGATGCCGGGAGGCGACGCGGGGGTCGGCAACGGCGACAACGATGGCGGCGTGAGCGGTCTCGACCCGCGCTACATCTGCTCGCCGCTGCTGTCGACGACGACGTCGTCGTTCCGCGTGAAGATCCTGCAGAACGACATCCCGTACGGTGTCTCCGTCGTGTCGATCGACACCAGCGGGAACGCCAGCCCGCCTGACCTCTTCTACGCGACGCCGATCAAGACGAAGAGCTTCTACGACGTCTACCGGAACGACGATCCCAACAATCCGGGGGCGGCATCGGGCGGCCTCTGCACGCTCGGCGAGCGAACGAGCACGCGCGGCGCCGCCACGGGGATCACCGCTGCGCTCGTGATCGCCGGGATCGTCGTCGTGGCGCGACGGCGGAGGCGGCGATGAGACGGCTGACGCTCGCCGCGCTGGCGACGCTGGCCGTCGCGACGCTGGCGCCCGCCGCGCGGGCCCAGACCTTCGAGACCGACGCCGATATCGTCGACGGACACCGCTACCGGAGCGCCCAGCGGTTCGCGTTCGAGCTGCGCTTCGGGCCCTATCGCCCCGACGTCGACGGCGAGTTCGACGGCGCCCGCCACCCCTACCAGGACTTCTTCGGCTCCGGCAATCATCTGATGACGCAGATCGAAGTCGACTACGAGATCTATCACCGGTTCGGGACGATCGCGGTCGGCACCGGCGTCGGCTACTTCTCGGTCACCGGGACGTCGCCGGTCGCGAACGGCACGGGCCTGCCCAGCGGCGACCATTCGACGATGAAGGTGATCCCGGTCAGCTTCTCCGCGGTCTACCGCTTCGATTACTTCCAGGAACGGCGCAACATCCCGCTCGTGCCCTACGGCAAGGCCGGGCTCGACTGGGCGTACTGGCAGATCACCGACGGCAACGACGAGATCGCGACCGACGGACACGGCGGCACGGGAAGAGGCGGGACGCTGGGCTGGCACGCCGCGGTCGGCGTCGGGCTGGTGCTCGACTGGCTGGATCCCGAGGCGGCGCGCGACTTCGACAACGAGATGGGCGTCAACCACACGTCGCTGGTCTTCCAGCTCACGCACGCCGACATCTCCGGGCTCGGGGCGTCGGGGCGGATGCACGTCGGCGACACGAATTGGTCGCTCGGCCTGATGTTCCAGTTTTGAGCCGCCGGCTTCGCATCGTCGTCGAGTACGACGGCACCGACTTCGCCGGCTGGCAGCAACAGATAGACCAGCGCACCGTCCAGGCGACGCTGGAGAGCGCGATCCGCGAGATGACCGGCGAGACCGTGTTCGTGCGCGGCGCCGGCCGCACCGACGCCGGCGTCCACGCCGACGGGCAGGTGGCGAGCTTCGATCTCGCCGCCAACATCCCGCCGCACGGCCTCCTGCGTGGCCTCAACACCATCCTGCCGCGCGACCTGGCGATCGTCGACGTCGCCGAGGCCGCCGCCGACTTCGACGCGCGCTTCTCGGCGCGCGGCAAGGTCTACCGCTACACGGTCTGGAACCACTTCGTCCGCTCGCCGCGCCTCGCGCGCACCAGCTGGCACGTGCGCCAGCCCGTCGACACGGACGCCGTCCGGCGCGCCGCCGCCGTGCTGGTCGGCGAGCACGACTTCCGCGCCTTCCGCGCCTCGGATTGCGACCGCAAGACGACCAACCGCATCGTGCGCCGCCTGGATGTCGAGCGACAGGGCCCCCACCTGACCTTCGACATCGAGGCGACGGCGTTCCTCAAGAACATGGTCCGCATCGTCGTCGGCACGCTGGTGGACATCGGCCGCGGGCGCATCCCCGAGGACGCGCCCGCGCGCATGCTGGCGACCGGTGACCGCAGCGCGGGCGGCATGACCGCCCCGCCCGGCGGCCTGACGTTGCTGCGGGTGATCTACTGAGCCACGGCGGCGGCGCTCTCCGGCGGCTCGCCGAGCATGGCCGCGATGCGACCGCGAACCTTCTGGATCAAAGCGTCGCGCTCAGTGGTATCTAGACCGTCCGTCGGGATCGGGTCGTCGACCTCGATCGTGACCGTGCCCGCGCGAATCAGCGGCGAACCGGGCGGCATCACCGCGTGGGAGCCGCGGATCGCGACCGGGACGATCGCGACGCCGGAATCGATCGCCAGGTGAAAGCCCCCCTTCTTGAACGGGCCCAGCCGGCCGGTCCGGGTGCGCGTCCCCTCCGGAAAGATCACGACCGACTGGCCGGAGCGAATCCGCCGCGCCGCCTCGTCCATGCTCCGCCGCGCCGCCAGCGCATTCTGCCGGTCGATGAAGATGAAGCGTCCCGCCGCCATCGCCCAGCCGAACAGGGGGATGCGTGACAGCTGCTTCTTCGCGATGAAACGAAACGATGCCGGTATCGCCACGAACACCGCCCAGATGTCGACCATCGACGCGTGGTTGGGCATGAAGATGTAGGGACGGCCGGGCTCCAGCCGGGCCCGCATCGTCACGTTCAGCTTCACACCCGGAACGCCAAGAATCACCCGGGACCACAGCCGTGCCAGCACCAGCACCATATCGCCGCTCTTGTCGATCACGCCGGCCACGAGCGCGCCGAGCGATCCGGCGATGGTCGCGGCGACGAACGAAATTGTGGAGAGCAGGGCCCGAATCAAGGAAGTCTCCCCATGGTATTCTTGCTTCGTGGACTTCCGGAAGACCTACTACATTCTTCCGAACCTGTTCACGCTTTCGAGCGTCTTCTGCGGGTTCATCTCGATATCGCTGTCCGCGTGGGGACAGGGCGGCAGCGATCGCAGTGATCTGTACCAGGCGGCGCTGGCCATCTGCTTTGGCTTCTTCTTCGACACCGCCGACGGTCGGGTCGCCCGGCTGACCAAGACCCAGACCGATCTCGGCCGCGACCTCGATTCGCTGGCGGACGTGATCACCTTCGGCGTCGCGCCCGCGCTGCTGGTCTACAAGTGGGGCCTGACCAGCTTCGGCCGGCTGGGGATCTTCATCGCCGGCCTGTTCGTCTGCGCCGGTGCGATGCGGCTGGCCCGCTTCAACGTGCTGTCGCGGCGCGAGGACGCCGCCGGGCACAAGGCGCCGGGCAAATACACGCTCGGGTTGCCGATCCCCGCGGCCGCCAGCGTGCTGGTCTTCATGGTCCTGGTCGCGTACCAGCTGCGCCCCTACAAACTGGTGAGCGAGAGCGTCGTCGCGGGCGTCGTGCTGACGCTCTCCTACTTCATGGTGTCGCGCATCCGCTTCCGGTCTTTCAAGGATCTGCGGCTGACCAGGCGGACCGTCGAGCTGGCGGTGATCGTCGTCGGCTCGTGGGTGATCGTCGTGATGAACGGCGTGTCGAAGGCGCTGATCTTCCTGGTCCTGATGACCGCGTACATCGTCCTCGGGCTGGCCGAGACCGTGCTGCAGATGCGCCGGCGATTCGTCGAGCTCCGACAGGAAAAGCTGGCGCAGGCCGCGGCGGCGGCGCCCGGCGACGCGGCGGCGCCCGACGTGGCGCCTCGCGACGAAGAGGTGCTGCGCGAGCTGGGCGCCTTCGACGACGCGAACGACGAGCGCTAGCGGCGGCCTCAGGCCGGCTTCGACTTGGCCTTTTCGGCGGCCGCCTTCGCGCTTCCGCCGTCGTCGACCTCGATGACGCAGCCCCACACGGCGCCGATGAGCGGCCCGAGCACGATCGGCAGATCCGCGATCGCATGCTCGCCCGGCGCGCCCAGCGCCGCGGGCAGCGTGATGTGCATGCCGAGAAACCTGCGGCCAAGCAGGTAGAGCCCGATGCCGATCCCGACGCCGAACAGCCCCTTCAGGGCCGACGTCCAGAAGGTGTCCTGCCGCCAGGGCGGCTTGCCACAGATCATCCCGGTGATGCCACCGATGACGGCGTACGTGAGGATCGCGGCCGCGCCCCCCGTGATACCGAGCTTGAACGCCCCCCACCCGAGCGCTCCACCGACCACGGCACCCTTGAGAAGACCGAGAACGACCCTCAGCATGTTCCAAATATAGCTGTCGAGATGTCAGTCATCCACCGCTCCGCTTTGATGGTTGCGGATCAGACGTTAAGCTCATCGCGACGCGACCCCGATGCCCGTCGCACGCTTGCCGAAGCTGTCCGACCGCACGAGCGGGGTGCTCCTGCACCCCACCAGCCTGCCTGGCGGCGGGGAGAACGGCGATCTGGGCGCCGAGGCGCGGGCTTTCGTCGATTTCCTGGCCGACGCGGGGCAGAGCTGGTGGCAGATGCTGCCGGTCGGGCCCACCGGCTACGCGAATTCGCCTTACAGCGCGCAGTCCGCGTTTGCGGGCAATCCGGCCCTCATCGACACCGAACGGCTGATCGCAGACGGCTACCTCTCCGAGAAAGATCGACCACTTGCAAGGGCCGAGCAGCTGACGAACGCGTTCCTGGCCCACGTGAACGGCGGCGGGCGCCCCCGCGATTTTCAGGCCTTCGTGAAGGAGGCGCGGCCCTGGCTGGAGGACTTCGCGGTCTACCGCGCCATCAAGCGGCTGCACGGCGAGGCGCAATGGACGCTGTGGCCGGCGCCGCTGCGCGATCGCGACCCGGCCGCGCTCAGGCGCTTCCGGGCCGAACACCCGCGGGAAATCGACTTCGTCCGCTTCGTGCAGTGGCGGTTCGCGCGCGACTGGCAGGCGCTGCGTGCGCACGCGCACGCGCGCGGCATCGGCCTGATCGGCGACATCCCGATCTTCATGGCCCACGACAGCGCCGACGTCTGGAAGCAGCGCGCCCTCTATCACCTGGACCGTGCGGGCGAGGCGACGCTGATCTCGGGCGTGCCCCCGGACTATTTCAGCGAAACCGGGCAGCGTTGGGGGAATCCCCTCTACCGCTGGGACCGCATGCGCAAGAACGGATATGCTTGGTGGATCGAGCGTTTCCGCGCCACCCTCGCCGGCTTCGACGCGATCCGGCTGGACCACTTCATCGGCTTCTCCCGCTACTGGGCGATCCCGGGCGGCGAGCCGACCGCGGTCAACGGCAAGTGGCGGCGCGGCCCGGGCGCCCATTTCTTCAAGGCGGTCCGGCGGGCGCTGCGCGCGGAGAGGCTGCCGCTGATCGCCGAGGACCTCGGGGTCGTCACGGCGGAGGTCCGGGCGCTGCGCGACACGTTCGGGCTGCCGGGCATCAAGGTGCTGCAGTTCGCGTTCGGCACCGATCCGAACGCGCCTGATTTTCTGCCCCACAACTACCCGCGCAACGCGGTCGCCTACACCGGCACGCACGACAATGACACGACGGCGGGGTGGTTCCACGATCCGGGCAGCGGAACGCGCAGCGCCGAGCAGACCGAGAAGGAGCGGCGGGTCGCGCTCGGGTACCTGGGCCACGAGTCGTCGGAGGCGACCGGCGCCGCCGCGCGAGAGATCCACTGGCAGATGATCCGGATGATCCTGATGTCGGTCGCGAACGTGGCGATCGTGCCGGCCCAGGACCTGCTCGGGCTCGGTTCGGAGGCGCGCATGAACCGGCCCGGAACCGACCGGGGCAACTGGGCCTTCCGGCTGGCGGCGGATGCGCTGTCGCCCGCGATCGCGAACCGCCTGCGCGGCCTCTGCACGACCTACGATCGGGTGAGGGCCGCCGCATGATGAAGCGCCACCTGATCACGCCGGCGCGCCGGCCCGCGGCCGTCGGCGCCAACCCGCAGTGGTACAAGGACGCGATCATCTACGAGGCGCGCGTCCGGTCGTTCTTCGACAGCAACGGCGACGGTTACGGCGACTTCCGCGGGCTGGCGTCGAAGCTGGACTATCTGCAGGACCTGGGCGTCACGGCGCTGTGGCTGCTGCCCTTCTATCCGTCGCCGATGCGCGACGACGGCTACGACATCGCCGACTACACCGACGTGCACCACGAGGTCGGCACACTCGCCGACTTCGAGCTGTTCCTGGCCGAGGCGCACGCGCGCGGCATCCGCGTCATCACCGAGCTGGTCCTGAACCACACGTCCGACCAGCACCCCTGGTTCAAGCGGGCGCGGCGGGCGCCGGCGGGATCGGTGGACCGCGACTTCTATGTCTGGAGCGACACGCCCGAGCGGTACCGCGAGGCGCGCATCATCTTCAAGGACTTCGAGCCGTCGAACTGGGCGTGGGACCCGGTCGCGCGCGGCTACTTCTGGCATCGGTTCTACGCGCACCAGCCGGACCTGAACTTCGAGAACCCGGCGGTGCACGAGGCGCTGTTCGGCGTCGTCGACTTCTGGTTCAGCAAGGGCGTCGACGGGCTGCGCCTGGACGCGGTCCCGTATCTCTACGAAGCGGAGGGGACCAACTGCGAGAATCTGCCCGCCACGCACGCGTTCCTGAAGAAGCTGCGCGCGCACGTCGACGCGCGCTTTCCCGATCGGATGCTGCTGGCGGAGGCGAATCAGTGGCCCGAGGACGCGGCGGCTTATTTCGGCGCCGGCGACGAGTGCCACATGAACTTCCACTTCCCGATCATGCCGCGGATGTTCATGGCGATTCACATGGAGGATCGCTTCCCGATCCTCGACATCCTGGCGCAGACGCCGCAGATCCCGGCCTCCAGCCAGTGGGCGCTGTTCCTGCGCAACCACGACGAGCTGACGCTGGAGATGGTGACCGACGAGGAGCGGGACTACATGTACCGCGCCTACGCGCACGACAGCGAGATGCGCATCAACCTCGGCATCCGCCGGCGCCTGGCGCCGCTGGTCGGCAACGACCGCCGCAAGATGGAGCTGCTGCACGGCCTGCTGTTCTCGCTGCCGGGGACGCCCGTCCTCTATTACGGCGACGAGATCGGCATGGGCGACAACGTCTTCCTGGGCGACCGCAACGGCGTGCGGACGCCGATGCAGTGGAGCGCCGACCGCAACGCCGGGTTCTCCCGCGCCAACCCGCAGCGCCTGATCCTACCGATCATCATCGACCCCGAGTACCACTACGAGGCCATCAACGTCGAAGCGCAGCAGAACAACCCGAACTCGCTGCTCTGGTGGACGAAGCGGCTGATCGCGCTGCGCAAGCGCTTCCACGCCTTCGGGCGCGGCACGCTGGAGTTCCTGACGCCGTCGAACTATCGCGTGCTCGCCTTCGTCAGAGAGCTGCGCGATGCGAGCGAGCCGCGCGAGGGCGCCGACCGCGCCGAGGAGACGGTGCTGGTGGTCGCCAACCTGTCGCGCTTTCCGCAGTACGTCGAGCTGGACCTGGCGAAGTGGAAGGGGACGCGCCCGCTGGAGCTGTTCGGGCACACGGAGTTTCCGGCCATCGGCGAGCTCCCCTATCTGCTGACGCTGCCCGGTTACGCCTTCTACTGGTTCTCGCTGGAGCCGCCTCCGTCGGGCGCCGGCGAGGAGGAGGCCGCCGCCTACGTGCCGCCCGCGCTCGCCTGCCGCAGCGCCGAGACGCTGCTGCTGGGCGACGAACGGCCGACGCTGGAGGACGCGCTCGCTGACTTCCTGGCGACGCGGCGCTGGTTCGGCGGGCGTGGCTTCCGCGTGACGGCGGTGCGGATCGAAGAGGCGGTCACGCTGGCCGGCGTCTACATCTTGATCGCGCGGGTCGAGTACGCCGATCGCGACACCGAACGCTACGTGCTGCCGCTGGCCACCGTCACCGAGGCGCGCTATCTGGCGCCGCACGCGGTCGTCGCGTCGCTGGCGATGCCCGGTCTGGACGCGACGCTGGTCGACGCGATGGAGGACGGGCCCTCGGCGCGCGCGCTGCTGTCAGCCGTCGTCGCCCACACGCACGCGCCCGGAAGCGGCGGCACCATCGACGCGATGCCGTTCACCCCGCTCGAGGTCCCCGACGGCGAGCCGTCCAACATCAGCGCGCAGCACGCGGCGGCGGCGATCCGCTACGGCGATCGCTACCTCCTCAAGATGTTCCGGCGCCTGGAAGAGGGCGAGAGCCCCGAGCTGGAGCTGGGCCGGTTCCTCAACGCGCGCGCGCCCGGGCTGTCGCCCGCCGTCGTCGGCGCGGTCGAGCACAGCCGCCTGCGCGCCGAACCGAGCACGCTCGCGGTGCTGCAGGCCTACGTCCCGAACGAGGGGACCGCGTGGGCGCACGCCCGCGAGGAGATGCGCCGCTACTTCGAGCGCGTGCTGACGCGCCATCGCGAAGATCCCGCCCCGGCCGCGGCGCCGCGCCGGCTGGACGAGCTGGCGGCCACGGAGCCGCCGGCGGCCGCGCGCGACGTCATCGGCGCCTACCTGGGGCTGGCGGCGCTGCTCGGCCAGCGCACCGCCGAGATGCACCTGGCCTTCGCGGCGAACGTCGACGACGCCAGCTTCGCCCCCGTCCCCTATTCGACCCTCGACCGCCGCTCGAAGTACCAGTCGGTGCGCAACCTGGTCGGCAAGACCATCCGGCAGCTGCGCGACTGCGTGGGCCGGCTGCCCGCCGGGCTGGCGGACGACGCGCGACGCCTGGTGGGCGGCGGCGAACAGGTGCTGAAGGCGTTCGAGCCGTACCTCGGCCACCGCCTGACCGGCCTGCGCATCCGCACGCACGGCGACTACCACCTGGAGCAGCTGCTCTACACCGGCAAGGACTTCGTCGTCATCGACTTCGACGGGCCGCCGAACGAGACGCTGGTCGAGCGGCGCCGCCGGCACAACTGCCTGCGCGACGTCGGGGGCATGATCCGCTCGTTCCACTACGCCGCGTTCACGGCGCTGCTCGAGAGCGCGGTCGTCCGCGCCGAGGATCGGTCGATCGCCGCGCCCTGGGCGGACGCCTGGTATCGGTGGGTGTCCGCGGCGTTCCTGCGCTCGTACCTGGCGACGACGGCGGGCGCGCCCTTCCTGCCGGCGGCGGAGGACCTGGAGGTGATCCTGGGCGCCCACGTGCTGCAGAAGGCATTCTACGAGCTGCGCAGCGAGCTGGACCGATGCGCCGAGACGACCGGCATCCCGCTGGCATCGATCATCGAACGCGCCGGGCTGTGACACGCCAGCGCGGCGGTCAGCCCGGCTCGACGATCACGAAGCCCGCGCCGCGGCAGGCGGGACAGCGGCGGGCGCGGCCGACGTCCTTGCCGTCGTGCCGAAGGTGGATGCGGCCCGTGCCCCAGCAGATCCGGCAGCGCGTGCTCCGGCGCGCCGGTGCCACGGGCGTCTTTTCCTCCGGCTTGTCGTAGGGCGGCTTCGGTTCGCGCAGCAGCGATCGCACGCGAAGGTATCGGGCCGGGCGCGCCCCGGTTGCGTGTAGGATTTCGCGCGGCCATGCCGGCCCTTCGCGACGTCGTCGTCGACCATCCGCGCCTGCTGCTGGTCGGCATCAATCCCGGCCTGCGGTCGGGCGCGCTGGGGCACCACTTCGCCGGGCGCGGCAATCCGTTCTGGCGGCTGCTTCACGCCGCGCGGCTGACGCCGGTGGTTCTCGACTGCACCGAGGATCAGCGGCTGGCGGAGTTCGGCATCGCGCTGACGAATCTCTGTTCGCGGACGACCCGGACCGCGGCCGAGCTGACGCGCCCCGAGATCGCGCGCGGGCGCGCGGCGCTGGAACGCAAGATCGCGCGCTGGCGGCCCGCCGTCGTCGCGTTCGTCGGCGTCAGCCTATATCGGATCTTTTTCCCGCGCGCTAGCCGCAGCGGCGCCGGCCCGAAGCCCGAGACGATCTCGGATGCGCGCGTCTTCGTCGTCCCGAATCCGAGCGGCCTCAACGCCAGCTTCCCCGGCTTCGCCGACAAGCTGATCTGGTTCCGCAAGCTGCGCGGCTTCATCGACCGCTGACTCAGCCGCAACGCGCGCCGGTCGCGGTCGCCTGGCAAGTGGACAGGCCGATGCGGGTGCAATCGAAATCCTGGTAATGCCCGTCGACGCAGAACTCGAGGGCGGCGCCGTTGCATCGATCCGGCGACTGCGGCGTGCAGTCGGTCGCGGTCGGGATGCAGTCGTCGATGCCGGTCGCGTCCGGGCCGCAGTGGCTGGCGATGGCCGCGCAGTCGACGGCGTGGTGGCTCCGGTCGACGCCGCAGTACTTCAGCGTGTCCCCGGCGCAGCTGGGGAACTCCGTGTCGCTGCACGCGTTGGCGGGGATGCACGACTGGGTGGTCGCCTCGCAGGTGCCGCCCGGGTTGACCGCGCTGCAATCGATCCGGCTCTCGAGGTGGGTGTCGAACGTGCAGGAGACCAGGTCTTTGCCGAAGCAACCGAGGACCAGCGATCCCTGGCAGACTGCCCCGTCCAGGCACAGGCCGCCCGAACAGGTCATTCCGTACTTCGTGCAATCGTCGGGCGGCGGATAGACGCCCCAGCCCACCACGCCCGTGGTCGTGTCGCACGAGATGACCGTGTTTCCGTCGCAGGAAAGGTCGCTGTGGGCCCCGCAGTAAGCAGGTCCGTGCCCGCCCGAGACACAATCGAACGCTCCCGTGCAATCGGGCGTGCTGGCCGCGCACATCCCCAGCCCCGTCAGCGTCGCGACCCCGTCATTGGTGTTGTAGGGCCCGCGCTCGAGCCGGTAGGCGCAGACGCCGGCGCTCGCGATCAGCGGTCGCGTCGGGCACGACACGTCCAGCGCGCAGGCGAGCATGATGAGGTCGGGCGACAACGTCGTCGAGCCGGGCGCCGGCGTTCCCGATCCACATGAAAGACCGAAGGCGAGAACGACGATCGCGAACCGGCGCCCCCCGCCCATCACCCGCCCGACCCCCGCGCGCTAGAACCCGTACGCCACGCCGATGTTCGCGTCGACGTGCACCGTGAACTCCGGGAACGCCAGCACCGAGTTCACCTGCAGCACGGCGGCGAGCCGATCGCTGATGTCGTACATGAGGCCGCCGCCCGGGCCCAGCAGCACCGGCCCCGCGCCGATCGTGTCGACACAGTAGACGGGGGTGGGCGGATTCCCCGGGTTCGTGCCGCAGACCAGGCTCTGGTGCTTGTAGCTGACGACGTGCCGGATCCGGCCCCCGCCGGCCGCCAGCGAGAAATACGGATGGAGCTTGGTGTTCTCGCCGAATCGCCAGGTCGCCTTGGCGAACGCCGCGAAGGCGTAGTTCGCGGTGTGGTAGGTCTTGCCCGGCAACACGACGTCCGTCGTGCCGGTGATGTACTCGTAGCGCAGCTGCAGCGACAGCATCAGCGACGAGTTGAGCCAGTAACCGGCCTCGGGCGCGATCTGCCCGACCCCCGCCAGCGCCAGCCCGGCCGGATTGATCGGCACGTCGGCGTTGGTGTCGCCGTTGCCGGTTGCGTAGCCGCCGCCCATCCCCGCCAGCATCGCGACGAAATAGCGGTGATCCGGCGCGCCCTCTTCCTCCTCGTCCTCGTCCTCGTCGGAGTCTTCCTTCCGGCTGATGCCGACGCCCAGCAGGCGAATGGTGAGCGGGTTGTCGACCGAGCCGCGCGCCGCCACCGGGGCGCCGTTGGCGTCCTCGGCCTCGATGTAATAGGCGACCGCGCCGCCCGACGTCGCGCTGGTCGGAATCTCGGCGCCGTAGTGACCGTCGGAGACTTCCTTCATCTCGCGCCCCAGGAACTCGGTCGCGCCTTCGGGGCGGTACGCGAGGATGATCTTTTCGAACTCCAGGCTGTCCGCGACGCCGACGGTGACGGAGATGGCGCTCCCCTGCTTCCCCTCCGAGACCGGCTCGTGGATCAGCCCGTTGGCCGGCACCTCCGGCTCGCTGGGCGTCGGCGTCGGCGGCGGCGTGGGCGGCGTCGGCGGTGGTGTCGGCGGCGTCGGCGGCGGAACGGCGCCGCCGCCCTTCGCCTCGTTGAACGCGTCGGTCAGCTCGGGCGTCACCAGCGTCTTCGTCAGGCCGATGTCGCTCTGGATCTCGATCGCCTTCTTGAACTGCTTGATGCCGAGATCGCGCTGCTTGAAGCCGACGATCGCGACGATGCCGAAGTGGATGTGCGTGCGGGCCTTGATCGGGTGCTTGTCGAGGCCCGCCGACGCCGCGAGGTCCAGCGCCTGCTTGAGGATCTTGCGCGCGTCCTCGTACTTCTTGGCCTGGTACGCCGTGATGGCGTCCCGGTTCATCTGAGTGATCTGATCGACGGCTTCGTCTGGATCGGGCGTCCCCTCGGCCTGCACGCGCGCGGCGGGCAGCGCGAGCAACGCAACGAGCGCAGTGACGCGAAACAGCGCGTGGACGGGGTGCCTCATGCGGTGCTTTGCCTCGAACTCTGGTGGAACGGGGGTCCGGGGGATCGGGCCCCCCTCAGGGGCGGGAATGAAGATCGACTTCTATCACGGATTACCCGAAATTTATTAGGGAACTCTACGGACTATGAAGGAGTGTCCGGCCCCCATCAGGGCGGCCCACCCTATGCCCGGGCAGGGCCATTTCGATCCCGGTCCCGCTCAGGGTGGCCGGGGCCAGCCCCGATTTTTTGCGGGCGCCCCTGGCGGGGTTCGTAGAAGTGGTTACGTCTCGGCGTTGCTGTTCCCAAACCGCTTCCAGGAACGAGGACGACCATGAACCAACATCCCGACGACCTCCTCACGCCGAGTGACGCTGCGCGCGTCCTTGGACTGTCTGCGGACTCCGTCCGCGTGCTTTCGGACAATGGCCGTTTGCCGTCGATGCGGACGGTGAGCGGGCGCCGGCTTTTCCGGCGTTCCGACGTGGACCGACTCGCCATCCAGAGGGCGCAGAGCCTGACGACTGCCGGACATGGAGGGGCGACCGCCGCCTACCCGGAGGACTAGGCCTTGATCTCCGCGCGGGGGAGAGAGGCCCAGGCCGACAAGGGCTCCGGGGATCGTGCGTCACGCGCCCGTCCCCGGCGAACGTCCCGGGATGGGACGCCGGGCGGAGGTGTGCTCGGAAGTCTGCTGGCGGCGTTGCGCGCCGCGCGGCAAGGGGATTTCTCTGTCCGGCTGCGCTTCGACCTGGACCGCGACGGCGGCTCCAACGGTCGAGCTGCGCGCGCGAAGAACGGCCAAGCCAGGAACGGGCATTCGAAGAACGGGGAGGCGAAGACCGGGAATGGGGACGGCGAGCTCGACCAGGCGGTGATGCGGGCCATCGCGGCCGAGTTCAACGCGATGCTGGCCCTGAACGAGGCGCTCGCCAGCGAGATGGTGCGCGTCGAACGCGTCGTCGGCCGCGAGGGGCGGATGACGGAGCGCGCGGCGCTGCGCGAGATGAACGGCGGCTGGGCCGCCAGCGTCGGATCGATCAACGCGCTGATCGGCGACCTGGTTCAGCCGACCACCGAGGTCGCGCGCGTCATCAGCGCCGTCGCCGAGGGTGACTTCACCCAGAAGATGGCGCTTTCGATCGAAGGTCAGCAGGTCAAAGGCGAGTTCCTGCGCATCGGCACCACCGTCAACAGCATGGTCGATCAGCTGTCGTCGTTCGCCGCCGAGGTCACGCGCGTCGCGAAGGAGGTCGGCACCGACGGCAAGCTGGGCGGTCAGGCCGACGTGCCCGAGGCCGCCGGCATCTGGCGCGACCTGACCGACAACGTCAACCTGCTGGCCAACAACCTGACCGCGCAGGTGCGAAACATCGCTGAGGTGACCACCGCGGTCGCGCGCGGCGATCTGTCGAAGAAGATCACCGTCGACGCCAAGGGCGAGGTGCTGGAGCTGAAGAACACCGTCAACACGATGGTCGATCAGCTGAACAGCTTCGCGGCCGAGGTCACGCGCGTCGCGAAAGAGGTCGGCACAGAGGGCAAGCTGGGCGGCCAGGCGCAGGTGCCGGGCGTCAGCGGCACCTGGAAGGACCTGACCGACAACGTCAACTTCATGGCCTCGAACCTGACCGCGCAGGTGCGCGGCATCGTCAAGGTCGTCACCGCAGTCGCGAACGGCGACCTGTCGCAAAAGCTGATCGGCGTCGAGGCGAAGGGCGAGATCGCCGCGCTGGCCGACACGCTCAACAGCATGACCAAGACGCTCGGCATCTTCGCCGAGCAGGTCACCAGCGTCGCGCGCACGGTCGGCGTCGAGGGGAAGCTGGGCGCGCAGGCGCAGGTGCCCGGCGTGGCCGGCACCTGGAAGGATCTGACGGACAACGTCAACCTGCTGGCCAACAACCTGACCGCGCAGGTGCGCAACATCGCCGAGGTGACGACCGCGGTCGCGACCGGCGATCTCTCGAAGAAGATCACCGTCGACGTCAAGGGCGAGATCCTCGAGCTCAAGAACACCATCAACACGATGGTCGATCAGCTGCGCGCGTTCGCGGGCGAGGTGACGCGTGTCGCGAAGGAGGTCGGCACCGAGGGCAAGCTGGGCGGCCAGGCCGACGTCAAGGGCGTCAGCGGCACCTGGAAGGACCTGACCGACAACGTCAACGTTCTGGCCGGCAACCTGACCGACCAGGTCCGCAACATCGCCAAGGTGACGACGGCCGTCGCGAACGGCGACCTGTCCCAGAAGATCACCGTCGACGTCAAAGGCGAGGTGCTGGCGCTGAAGGACACCATCAATACGATGGTCGATCAGCTGCGCGCGTTCGCCAGCGAGGTGACGCGCGTCGCGCGCGAGGTCGGCACGGAAGGAAAGCTGGGCGGCGAGGCGGACGTCAAGGGCGTCAGCGGCACCTGGAAGGACCTGACCGACAACGTCAACTTCATGGCCTCGAACCTGACCACCCAGGTGCGTGGCATCGTCAAGGTCGTGACCGCCGTCGCCAACGGCGACCTGTCGCAGAAGCTGATCGGCGTCGAGGCCAAGGGCGAGATCGCCGCGCTGGCCGACACGCTGAACAGCATGACCAAGACGCTGGGCATCTTCGCCCAGCAGGTCACCAGCGTGGCGCGCACCGTCGGCGTCGAGGGGAAGCTGGGCGCGCAGGCGGAGGTGCCGGGCGTCGCCGGCACCTGGAAGGATCTCACCGACAACGTAAATCTGCTGGCCAACAACCTGACCGCGCAGGTGCGCAACATCGCCGAGGTCACGACCGCGGTCGCGAACGGCGACCTGTCAAAGAAGATCACCGTCGACGTCAAGGGCGAGATCCTCGAGCTGAAGAACACGATCAACACCATGGTCGATCAGCTGCGCGCGTTCGCGGGCGAGGTGACGCGCGTCGCGAAGGAGGTCGGCACCGAGGGCAAGCTCGGCGGCCAGGCCGACGTAAAGGGCGTGAGCGGCACCTGGAAGGATCTCACCGACAACGTCAACGTGCTCGCCGGCAACTTGACCGACCAGGTGCGCAACATCGCCAAGGTGA
>DATFXS010000243.1:0-4578 GCA_035315605.1 Polyangia bacterium | reverse complement strand
CCGCCGGCACCACCGGGACGGGGGGCACGACCGGCACCGGCGGCAGCGGCACCGGCGGCTCGTCGAGCAGCGGCCGCGCCCGCAGCGTCTCGTCGTTCGACGACAGCTGGCTGTTCTTGCTGGGTGATTCGACCACCTATTCCCAGACCGCCTTCGCGGACACGAGCTGGCGCGCGCTCTCCGTGCCGCACGACTGGAGCATCGAGGGACCGTTCGACATGAACGCGGCGACGACCGGGACCGGCGGCTACCTGCCCGCCGGCATCGGCTGGTACCGGAAGCACTTCACGCTGCCGGCGTCCCAGCAGGGCAAGCGGATCTTCCTCGAGTTCGACGGCGTGATGGCCTACGCGGACGTCTACGTCAACGGCACCAAGGTCGGGACACACAACAACGGCTACATGAGCTTCCGCTACGACATCAGCGGGCAGGCAGTGTTCGGCGGCAGCAACGTCGTCGCCGTCCGCGCCAACAACTCGTCGCAGCCGGCGTCGCGCTGGTACGCGGGCGCCGGCATCTACCGCCACGTCCGGATCATCGCCACCGATCCGGTGCACGTCGCGCAGTGGGCGACGTTCGTGACGACGCCGACCGTGTCGACCAGCAGCGCCACCGTGCACGTGGCGACGACAGTCCAGAACCAGGGGACCGCGTCGCAGAGCGTGACCGTCACCGCCGCCGTCACGGCGCCGAACGGCAGCGCGCTGTCGCCGGTCACGTCCGCCGCGCAGACCGTCGCTGCGGGCGCGTCCGTCAACTTCACCGTCGACGTCCCGGTCTCGAGCCCGCAGCTCTGGAGCCCGACGTCACCGAACATCTACACGCTGACCGCGAGCGTGAAGGAAGGCACGACGACCGTCGACGACGACGTGGTTCCGTTCGGCATCCGCACCATCAACTACGATCCGGACAACGGCTTCTCGCTGAACGGCACCAGCATGCGGCTCAAGGGCGCCGGCCTGCACCACGACGTCAGCGGCCTGGGCTCGGCGGTGCCGATGCGCGCCTGGCAGCGACGGCTGGCGCAGATGAAGCAGATCGGCATCAACGCCATCCGCACCTCGCACAACCCGTACTCACCCGAGTTCCTCGACCTGGCCGACCGCATGGGTTTCATGGTCATGGACGAGTTCTTCGACGCCTGGAACGGGCACAAGGTGACGGGCGACTTCGGCGGCACGACGTTCACCAGCACGGGAACGGCCGACATGACCGACACGATCAAACGCGATCGCAACCACCCGAGCGTCGTCCTCTACAGCATCGGCAACGAGATCCGCGACGGGCTGTCGCAGCAGCTGTCGACGGCGATGACCCTGACCAGCGCCTGCCACAGCACCGATTCGACGCGGCCGGTGACGCAGGCGCTGTTCCGCCCGAAGGACAACATGTACTACCCGGGCAACTTCGTGAACGTGCTGGACGTGTTCGGCGCCAACTACCGCATCAGCGAGATCGCGGAGGCCTGCGCGCTGACGCCGCATCACGCGGGCGTGCTGACCGAGGGCGGGACCAGCACCTCCGACTGGACGGGGATGATCACCACCAACCCGCAGCTGGTGGGCGAGTTCATCTGGACCGCCTTCGACTACCTGGGCGAGGCCGACGGCATGTGGCCGACGGTCGGCTCCTCGACCGGCATCATGGACCGCCTCGGGACGCACAAGTCGGGCGCGGACAGCTACCAGCGCCTCTGGGGAACGACCACACCGCCGACGGTCCAGACCGGAACGACGGCCTCCAAGGTCGTCGCCACCGCCGATCACACGACGATGGTCACCGACCCGAACGACGTCGTCTACGTCAAGGCCGCGATCTCGGACAGCAGCAGCAAGCTGGTCACCAGCTCGTCGGCGCCGGTCATGTTCGCCGTCAGCGGCCCGGGGACGATCATCGCCGTCGACAGCGGCAGCGTCACGCAGGAGACGTTCCGCGGCAGCACGCGCAACGCCTTCCAGGGGCTGGCGTTCGCCATCGTCCAGGCGACCGGCGCCGGCACCATAACGGTGACCGCCTCGTCGTCCGGCCTGACCGCCGGCTCGGCGACGATCCAGGCGAGCGCCGGCACCTTCGTCCCCTGCTCCGGCACCTGCGACTGAGTCCTATTTCCCCCTCTCCCGCTTGCGGGAGAGGGTTGGGGAGAGGGCCAGCCGCCCTGGTTGCACGCGGACAGGAATGTTGTATATACAACTAACATGTCCTCCGAAGCCCACCGCTGCGCCGCCGAGATGGCGCGGGACTGCATGGCCTCGCGGGTCCGCCGGCTCGAACGGCTGCTGACACGGATCTACGACGACGCGATCCGCGATCAGGGGCTGACCGGCTCCCAGATGGAGTTGCTGGCCGCGGTCCAGCTCAGCGGGCCGACGACGGCGGCGGCGGTCGGCCGCCTCCTGGAGCTGGAAAAGTCGACGGTCAGCCGCAACCTCGCCCGGCTCGCCGCGGCGGGCCTGGTCGACGTGTCGGACGGCCTCGCGATCACGCCGCGCGGCTCGGCCGCCATCGCCGCCTGCCACCCCGCCTGGCAGGCCGCGCAGCGCCGGGCGCGCAAGGTCCTTCAGCCCGCGGAGAGCCGCCTCATCGCGCGCCTCGAGCGGCGTTCGACTGAACCGCAGTCAGAGAAAGGACGGAGACCATGAACGACATCGCAGGAATCAGAGAGCAACGGGCCGGCGGCGACATCCAGCGGACGCTGCTGGTGCTGGCCGGGTGGTTCTTCTTCGCGGTCTGGCTGGGCGTCGGCGGCGCCCTGCGCGCCAACGGCGGTCCGCCGCTGGGCGTGGCCGCGGCGATTCTCCTGCCGCTGGTCGTTTTTGCGGTGGACCGGCGCCTCGGTAGTCCCCTGCTGGGCGGGCTGCAGCGCCTGGACCTACCGGCGCTGATCGGCCTGCAGACGTTCCGGATCGTCGGCGTCATCTTCATCGTCGCCTGGTTCGGGGGAACGCTGCCGGGCGGCTTCGCCCTGCCCGCCGGCATCGGCGACGTCGCGATCGGGCTGGCGGCGCCGTTCGTCGCGGCCGCCGTCATCGCCCGCCGACCGCATCACATCGCACTGGCGCGGATCTGGAATGTGCTGGGGGCGGCGGACCTGATCACGGCGGTCACCACCGGCGTCCTGCACGGCCGCTCGCCGATCGGCCTCCTGGCTGGGCCGGTCACGACCGACGCGATGGCCCGCTACCCGCTGAGCTTGATCCCCACCTTCCTGGTACCGCTGGCCTTGATGCTGCACCTTTGCACGTTCCGGGCGCTGGCCGCCCGGCGCCAGCGGCCGGAACCGGTCTGATTGATACGTCCGGTTTGCGACCCCGGCCGTAACAGTCTCCATGCTGTTCGGCTCGGGGGCGATCTTCGCCATCGTCATGAGCAGCATGACCGGCTCCGCGGGCCAGGCACCGGCGGGTGTGCCATCCGATCCCTGGACGGTGTCTCCGGCGCACGCCGTCAGCCCACGCACCGCCCCCCTCCCCTCCGTCGATCTGACGTTGCGGATGCCGCACGAGCAGTTCGACCTCAAGTCCCTGATCCCGAAGCGGCCTCCCATCGAGGTCAAGTCGATGAAGGTCGTCGGCGCGAGCGGGGTCGGCGTCTACTTTCCCGCCGCCGGCAACATCGCGGTCGGCGTCGGCGTCACCGCCTTCAAGATCGCGCCCGAGAAGCGGGCGACGCAGGCCGTGTTCGGCCTCCGGTTCAGGTTCTGACCAGCCGCCGGGGCGCGGTCGCGGTGCGCGGCGGCCCGACGGCGGGCACGGGTGCCGGGGCGGGCGCGCCGGACTGCTTGCGCAGCGCCGTCAGCAGGCGCGTGATGCGGCCGACCGCGGTCGTGTTGCTGGTGATCGCCAGCAGCACCAGGCCGATGACGGCGAGGCGCTGGGGGGTGTGGGGGCTGGGCGTGGGCAGCAGCGCCTCGACCATCGGGCTCGCCATGACCGCGACGCCCAGCGTGAACACGCGCTCCGGGCGTTGCATGAGGCCATCCTTCATGGCCACGCCGAAGCTCTCCGCCTTGGCCCGCACGTAGGGGACCATCGACGTGCCGAAGATGGCGGCGAGGACGACGATCAGCACCCAGCTGTTCCGGAAGTAGAAAGCGAGCCCGGCCAGGACCGCGCCATCCGCATATCGATCGAGCAGCGAGTCGAACGCCGCGCCTGCAGGCGTCACGCGTTTGCGTGCGCGCGCCAGTTTCCCGTCGAGCGTGTCGAGGATGCCCGACAGGATGAACAGCCAGCCCCCCAGGGCGAGGTGGCCGAGCGCGACCGCTATGCCGGAAGCAAAACCCGCCATCGTCGCGACGATCGTGACGGCGTTGGGCGAGATCCCGCTTGCGAGCACGAGCAACCAGAGCGGGCGCACCACCCAGCTGAAGTAGTTGCGAAGGTAGACCCCGATCAGGATCGACCGACCGCTCGCCTCGATGTCGCGATCATGGGTGGCGCCCCAGATCGCGGTACGTATCGAGAACGCGAGCAACCCGATGGCGAAGTAGAGCGAGAGAAGGGCGCAGGGCGCCAGCGGCAGCCAGCGTTGCACGCTCGGGCTCACGTCCGAACCGCCTCCTTCAGCGACGGCACCGGG
>DATFXS010000242.1:0-2363 GCA_035315605.1 Polyangia bacterium | reverse complement strand
GTCGGGCTTCTTGGTCAGCGCGATGGTCGCGTCGATCACCTCGCGCAGGTTGTGGGGCGGGATGTTGGTCGCCATGCCGACCGCGATGCCGGCCGCGCCGTTGACCAGCAGGTTCGGGAAGCGCGCGGGCAGGACGACCGGCTCGGTCTCCTTGTCGTCGTAGTTCGGCTGGAAGTCGACGGTCTCCTTGTCGATGTCGGCCAGCAGCTCGCCGCCGATCTTCTCCATCCGGCACTCGGTGTAGCGGTAGGCCGCGGGCGGATCGCCGTCGATGGAGCCGAAGTTTCCCTGCCCGTCGATCAGCGTGTAGCGCATCGCGAAGTCCTGCGCGAGGCGCACCAGCGCGTCGTAGGCCGCCGTGTCGCCGTGCGGGTGGAACTTGCCCAGCACGTCCCCGACCACGCGCGCGCACTTGATGTACGGGCGGTTCCAGAAGTTGCTCATCTGCTGCTGGGTGAACAGGATCCGGCGGTGCACCGGCTTGAGGCCGTCGCGCGCGTCGGGCAGCGCGCGCGAGACGATGACGCTCATGGCGTAATCCATGAACGCCGACTTCATCTCCTCCTCGATC
The DNA here is from genome assembly GCA_035315605.1 of Polyangia bacterium. Classification (GTDB taxonomy): domain Bacteria; phylum Myxococcota_A; class Polyangia; order Fen-1088; family Fen-1088; genus JADGRB01. The sequence goes on along the minus strand of DATFXS010000242.1, from coordinate 1,792 downwards.
GCGATCGGGATCCGGTTGCCTGAGTTCGATGGAGGCGGGGGGGTCGGTGCTGCGCCGTCGGCGCTCATGATTCGTCCTCTCTAAGAAGTCGCCCTGACGGCTTTAGTTCTTCGTCACCGGGCCGGTGAAGTGCATCGTGCAGGAGGCGGAGCCTGCACTCGACATCTGGACGTAAGGGATTGACGCATCCAGGGTTCCGCTGCTGCCGTTGGTCGTGGACAGAGTGAAGCTCTCGCCCGTCCAGGTATAGCTGATGCCGGCGTTGTTGGGGTCGGGCGCGCTGCACGTGGTTCCCGTTCGCAGCTGGGTCATCGTCCCCCCGCCGTTCACGTCCAGGTTCCAGTCACAGTAATAGGACGTCGCGAGCGGACTGATCGTCCCGGCGGTGACGTCGAAGAAGTCGCTCCAGGCCACCGTTTCGTTGACGCCCAGGGTCGGGCAGACGCGGACGCGCTGGCTGCCCGTGGCGAACACCCAGTGGCCGATGAACTTGTCGACGGACGTGCTGCCGCCCGTGCCGCCCGTCGAGGTGCCGCCCGTTCCGCCGCCTCCGCCGTGGCCGGTACCGGTGCTTCCAGCCGCGCCGTTGCGCCAGCATGCCCCGCTCATGCAGGTGTAGTTGTCCGGACAGCTGTTCTGGGGCCCGCACTTCAGCGTGCCCGACGCCGGACTGGGATCGTAGCCGCAAGCGGCCGCCACGATCAAAAGCAGCGCGAACCCGGCCACCGAACGGGGAAGGATCGTGCGCATCATCAGAAAGCGAGCCGGAGAACGGCTCCCCCCTGATTCGGCGCGACCGCGGGCGCCAGCGACACCCGCCAGGTCGTGGTCTCGGCGGCTGTCAGGTGCTGGCCGTAGAACCAGAGCCCGGCGCCGGCGGCGGCGGCGGCCAGACCCAGCCCGTAGAAGACCCATTGCGCCGTCTGCGCCGACTTGCCGCGGTCTTGAACCGCGGGATCGAACGCGTCGCCGGCCTTCGCGGCGCTTTCGATGTCGTGGGACGCCGAGACCGCGCGCCGCCATTCGATGATGCCGAGCACCAGCATCACCGCGCCCGCGCCGCCCGTCGCGAGGCCGGCGATGCGAAACTTGCGGCCCGGATCGGTCGCCGTGGCCGCCGGCGGCGGCGCATATGCCGGCGGGGGCGTGTAGCCGGGCGGCGGCAGGGGAGGCGTGACATTGACGTTCGGTTCGGTCCCACCGGGCGGCGGTGTGGTGGCGCCCGCCGTCCCGGTGTTGGGCGGCGGCGTGGTTCCGGTCGTCCCGGTGTTGGGGGGCGGCGTGGTCCCGCCCCCCTGCTGCGCCACCGCCTGCTCCTCGATCTTGATCTTCTCCTCGATGTCGGCCTTGTTGGGCGCCTTCGGCACGTAGCGCAGATACGTCTTGTAGAAGTGCAGAGCCTGATCGTGCTTGCCCGCCATGCGATACGACTGGGCGAGGTTGTAGAGGAAAGCGGGATCGTTCTTCAGCTCGTAAGCGGCCTCGAATTCCTTGATCGCCTCGTCATAGTGGCCGAGGTCATAAAACGACGTGCCGCGCGTGTAGTGCTCCTTGGCGGCGGCCTTGTTGTCCGTTGATCCGTCCTTGGCTTGCGCGCGCGCGGCGCCTGCGTGCAGCAGGGCCGCGCCCGCCAAGGCCAAAGAAACGACCAGCAACATGGGTCGAAAGCGGGCGGACATCAGACCCGCCATTATCGCCCAAAGAGGCTCCCGCGCGAAGCGGAAGCGGTCACGATTCGACCCGAATTCTCGGTATTTCGGGCAATCACTTCTTGCAGGTCACTTCTCCGGTG
>DATFXS010000241.1:0-2648 GCA_035315605.1 Polyangia bacterium | reverse complement strand
GAGCCGGCGCCCGCGCTGCCGGTGTTCAACTGCACGCCGACCTCGATGGCCTGCGACGGATCGTAGCCGCTGTTCTGGGTCATCGGGTTGTCGACGTTGACCGTGAACTCCTGCCAGTTGTTGTTCTTGGCGACGTTCGTGAACGTGCCGCCGAAGACGTACTGGTTCGGCACGGTGATGATGTAGACCTGCGCCCCGCCGCCGAACGTCCCATCCGTGACGCGGATGCGGACGTGCAGCGTTCCGTGGGCCCAGTTCTGGGGCATGCTCGTCATGCTCTTCTGGATGTCGACGTACTGGTTGGCGCCCGTGTACGGGGCGACGACCTTCAGCGACCCCGGGTCGGGGCTGCCCACGCTGCCGTCGAACGACAGCGTCGGGCTGGCGCCCGAAGCCGGATCGCCCAGGTTCGTGTTCCCGGTGTCGTGGTAGTTGTTCAGCTGAAAGCCCTCGGTCGCCGTGGCGAACAGCGCGATGGGCGTGCCCTTGACCGGCCCGGTGGCGCTGCTGGATCCGCCCGAGCCGCCGCTCCCGGTCGACCCCGCCGTCCCCTGCGTGCTGGAACCGCCCTGACCCTGGAAGATCATCGAGTTCATGTTCGGGTCGGAGCCGAAGCATCCGAGCGCGCCGGTCAGCAATGAAACAATAAGGATCGGCTTGTTCATGATCATCAGGCCTTTCTAGGAATTACCACCACATCGAGGCGAACAACCCGACCAGGTTGGAGTCCGCCTTGGGGACCCATGCGTAAGGATAGGAAGGATACGCGGCGTTCCCGAGGAAGTAGTGCTGGTACTCGATCTGCACCGTCTCGTGCGTGACGAACTGCGTGCGGATCAACAGGCGCGCCGTCAGCGCCGTGAAGCTGAGGTCGCTGCCGCCCGCCACGCCGGTCGTGCGCGAGTAGGCGCTGTCGAGGTCGGGCTGGACCCAGTCGATGCGGCCGTTGAAACCCAGCCAGTAGAGCGGCGTGTAGACGGCGTCGAGGCCCATCTTCAGCTTCTTCGTGCTCATGTCCCAGGTCGTCTGCCGGTTCAGGTCGCCAGCGATCCCGTGGGCCGCATCGCCGTGGACGGCGATGTCCGGCGGCGGGCTGTGCACGATCGACATGATGCCGAACGCGGTCAGCACCAGGTCCGGCCCGTCGCCCCACCAGTCCTCCGGGTAGCGCGCCAGCGCGCCGAAGCTGAACGAGTACTGAAACCCGATGTTGTCGACGGTGCCGGTCTCGTTCTCGGGACCTTGGTAAACGCCGCTGTGCGGGTCGAACGTCTGGCCGAAGAAATTCTGCTTGAAGTTGTAGCCGCTGCGCGAGTGCACCACCTCCAGTGAGTCGGCGAGCGCGTTGATGTTGCGCGCGTCGATGTGCGAGTAGGCGACGTAGCCGTCGCCGAACACGCCGCCGTTCAGGCGCGCCTCCGCGCCGACGATCGCCATGCTGCCCTGGATCGGGCCGCGGTAGCGGGGGACCGCGTCGCTGACGTTCATCGCGCGCGAGTTGACCGGACTCCAGTTGTCGTCAGGCGTCCAGGTGTAGAGGTAGTGCAGACCGAAGGTCCACAGCTTCTGATACTTCGCGCCGATGTGCGCGTGATTGAGGAACGTCGAGCCCTGCGGCACCGGGCCCGCGTAGGGAAGGTATTCCGCGTCGCGATCGGAGAGGTAGGGTTTGCCGGCGGTGCTGCCCAGCGGGACGTTGCTGAAGACCTGGTAGTACTGATTGTTGAGGAACGGAACGATGTCGTACTTCGCGCCGAAACCGTGCTCGAGGCTGATCGACCAGTTGCCGGCGGCGTCCAGGTTCGTCAGGTTGGCGGTCAGCGTCTCGCCGCTGACGTGCGTGCGGCCGATGATGTACGTCTCGTACATGCCGCCGTCGTACTTGCCCATCGTGCCGTAGCGATTTTGAAACGTCCCGAGGTTCCAGGTCAGCGTGCCGAGATCGCCCAGCGCCTCGGGGAAGTTCAGGGTCAGGAACGCCTGATCGATCCCCTGCTGCGCCTGCAGGTGCTTGTAGCCGCCGTCGGTCACCGCGTAGCTGTCGACGATCACGGTCGCCATCGCGCGCGAGTTACCGTACGAGAAGTTGAGCTGCGTCCACGGCCCGCTGACCGTGTTGGTGTAGTTCCAGTCCTGATAGTTGTACCCGGGGACGCGCGTCGGGCTGTGCCACTGCGTGCCGGGAGGACCGCTGGCGCCCGGCGGGTAGCAGGAATAGGCCGGCATCAGGCACTGGCCCGCCGGAACGTACGAGCCGGGCGGCCGCGGATCGCCGGTGGAGTTGTAGGCACCGCTCGGCAGCTGCGTGGGCGACGGCGGGCCGAAGCTGATTCGGAGGGGGCCGCGAAAGTAGCCGTGGAAGTCGAACTTCCATTCGTCGGCCGAGCCGCCGGCCGTCGAGGTGAGCGACTCCGCCTGCTTGCCCGAGATCTGCGACTCGGCGCCGATCGTCGGCGCAGCGGGTGAGAGGCCGAGGCCGGAGGCGCTGCCGCCGCCGCTCGTGATCTTGTCAGGGGCGGGCGGCGTCGCGGTCAACGGGGCGGCTGCGGCGGGCGCGGCGGGCGCGGGCTTCGGCGGGGCGGGCGCGGGTGCCGGCGCGGCAGCAGGCGCGGGCGCTGGCGTCGCGGCGGGCGGGGCCGCCGGTGCCG
>DATFXS010000240.1:0-4807 GCA_035315605.1 Polyangia bacterium | reverse complement strand
GAGGCGCGCGTCGAGGCCGAGAAGCAGGTGCGCCGCCTCGATCAGATGCACGCGGAGAGCGCCGAGGCGGGCGTGCTGCGGACGTACATCGAATGGCTGATCGAGCTGCCCTGGAACACGGCCAGCGACGACATGCTGGACATCGATTCGGCGCGGCGGATCCTCGACGACGACCATTACGATCTGGAGCACATCAAGGAGCGGATCCTCGACTACCTGGCGGTGCGCAAGCTGCGCGGCGGCGCGCACGGGCCGATCCTCTGTTTCCTCGGGCCGCCCGGGGTCGGCAAGACGTCGCTCGGGCGATCGATCGCGCGTGCGATGGGGCGCAAGTTCGTGCGGCTGGCGCTGGGCGGCGTGCGCGATGAGGCCGAGATCCGCGGCCACCGCCGCACCTACGTCGGCGCGCTTCCCGGCCGCATCATCCAGGCGCTCAAGCAGGCGGGCACCAACAACCCGGTGATGCTGCTCGACGAGGTCGACAAGCTGGGCGCGGACGTGCGCGGTGATCCGTCGGCGGCGCTGCTGGAGGTGCTGGACCCCGAGCAGAACCACACCTTCCGCGATCACTACCTGGGCGTCGCCTTCGACCTGTCGAAGACGCTGTTCATCGCGACCGCGAACCTGCCCGAGACGATCCCGGCGCCGCTGCGCGATCGCATGGAGACGCTGCGTCTCTCCGGCTACAGCGAGGAAGAGAAGCTGGTGATCGCCGAGCGCTACCTGGTGCCGAAGCAGATCGGCGAGGCGGGGCTGACCGCGAACGAGATCGTCGTCAACCGCGACGTCGTCCGGCGCGTCGTTTCGGAGTACACGCGCGAATCGGGGCTGCGCGAGCTGGAACGGTTGATCGCGACGCTCGCCCGCAAGGTCGCGCGGCGCGTGGTCGAGGAGGCGGCGCACGCGGCTTCCGCCGACGGCGGCGCCCGGCCGCGCGGGCCGGTGATCGCCGTCGACGAGGTGCCGAGCTTCCTGGGCCCGCCGCGCTATCTCGGCGAGGAGCTGCACACCGCCGCCGAGGTCGGCACGGTCAACGGGCTGGCCTGGACGCCGTACGGCGGCGAGGTGCTGCACGTCGAGGCGCAGACGATGGCCGGCAAGGGATCGCTGATCCTGACCGGTCAGCTCGGCGATGTGATGAAGGAGTCGGCGCAGACGGCGCTGTCGTTCGCGCGCGCGTACGCGCTGACGCTCGGGCTGTCGGACGAGTTCTACGCCGGGCGCGAGATCCACATTCACGTGCCGGCGGGCGGCATTCCCAAGGACGGCCCGTCGGCCGGCGTCACCATGGCGTGTGCGCTGCTGTCGCTGATCGCCGGCATTCCCGTGCGTCACGACGTCGCGATGACCGGCGAGCTGACGCTGCGGGGCAAGGTGCTGCCGATCGGGGGACTCAAGGAGAAGCTGCTCGCGGCGGCGCGCGCCGGGATCACCACGGCGCTGATCCCGGCCGCGAATGCGCCCGAGTTGTCGGAGATCCCGCCCCACGTCACCGCCAAGCTGACCGTCAAGCCGGTGCGGACGATGGACGAGGTGCTCGAGATCGCGCTGGTCGGCTCGCTCGCGGCGGCCAAGAAGGCCGCGCTGAAGCCCGAGGCGACTGGTGCGCCGCGCCGCAAGCCCGCGTCGCGTCCCGGCATCGCCTGACCGCCGCTTCAGTCGGCGTGGGGACGCGGGAGCCGCTCGATCGCGTGCATCGTCAGGCGGAAGTCGCCGTCGCTGACGACGTCCAGGACCCCGCTCTGGCCGTTGGTCAGCGGCATCAGCTCGCGGCGCCGGCGATCGATGAACGACTCGCGGGCCAGGTACCGTCCGGGCGGCAAACGCAGCGAGATCTCACCCGACGCGGGCGGCCGTCCCACGAATTGGTAGGGCATCAACCACGTGCAGCAATCGCGTTCGGCGGGCGGCCGTTCGTCCGGCTCGGCGAGCGGCAAGAGCGCGATCCCCTCGCGCAGCTTCCCGTCGAGAGAGAGGATCAACCGCGCGTTCACCCGCGCCTCGGGTTCGTAGGCGACCACGATCGCGCCGGCGGTCGCGGGGGCGGGGCGCCCGCCCGTCTTCCGGTCGACGCGCAGGTACCAGAGCCCCGCCGCGGACGGCCGCCAGGCGAACAGCTTGCCGCGTCGTTCGATCGTCACCGGTTCGAACGGACCTGAGGTCTTGCGCGCGGCGGACACCCGGAGCTCGGCGGCCGGGACCGGGTACCGATGCTTGCAATCGCCATCCATCGCGACCATCACGACGGCGTGTCGCGACGCGACGAATCCCGTGCCCCCCTCGGCCCAGGCGAGCTCCAGAAAGGGGGCGTAGGTGGGAGGGCACGTCTGCGCCCGCGCCGGACCGGCCGCGAAGCTCAGCCAGGCGCTCACCGCCGCGCCGATCGCGAGGGTCTTCGACAGGGCGCGCATCATTCTTGCTCTGACGGAGCGTCCGCTCGATGGTCGCGAGGCGCGAATTTTTTTCGGTTCGCGCGTGTCCGAGCTCAAGCCGCGCGACGCGCGCGTCGATTTGGGGGGGACACATGGCGGCACGGTTCAACGTCATCGTCATCGCGACCGCCCTGGCAGCGACGGTGGTCGCCAGCGCGTCCGCCCAGGCGGGACCGGCGTCCAGCGCGGGTCGTCGGGCGCCGCGCAACCGGACGGCTCCTCGTCCGGCGCCCGCCGCGACGCCGCCGCCTGTCGCCATTGCCCAGGCTCCGCACCACCCGCCGATGGAGGAGGGGGCGTTCGGCGCGCTGGTCGGCAGCGTGCGCGGCGAAAGCTTCTCCCAGGCGCAAGTGACCGTCATCGAGCAGGCCGCGGCGCGCAATTACTTCCGCGTCGCCCAGGTGAAGACGCTGATCGACACGGTCGCGTTCTCGGCCACCAAGCTCCGCGTGCTCGAGCTCTGCGCGCCCCACATCGTCGACGGCGAGAACGTCTTCACCGTCTTCGAAGCGTTCGCCTTCAGCGCCGATCAAGAGCAGGCGCGCCAGATCCTGCGCCGCAACGGCTTCTGACCGCGCCAGCCGGCGCGAAACGATTCGTGCCCCCGCGCCGGCGATTTGGGTAATCTCGTTAATTAATGAGCGGCACGGTCCGGAGATCGCTGGCGATCGTTTTCTTGGCCGCCGGCTGCTCGTCGTCTTCGGGAACGAGCCCGCCCGGAACGGGCCGGGGCGGCGGCAGCGCGGCGACCGGCGGCACGGGCGCTATCGGTGGCGCCGGCGGCGGCTCGACGGGAGGCACAGGCGGCGGCGCGGCCGGCAGGGGCGGCGCCGTGACCACGGGCGGGCGGGGCGGCGCGGGCGGTACCGGCGGCGCGCCGGTCACCTACGTCCCACCGACGACGTCGCGCAACGACACGACCATCGACACCGGCTGGAAGTTCCTGCGGGCGGACGACAGCGGCGCGCCCGCGATCGCTTACGACGATTCGTCCTGGGCGGCGGTCACGCTGCCGCACACCTGGAACGCGATGGACGGCGAGGACGGCGGCAGCAATTACTACCGCGGCATCGGCTGGTACCGCCGCCACTACACGCCGCCGGCCAGCGCGTCGGGCAAGCAGATGTTCCTGCAGTTCGACGGCGCCAACATCGTCGCCGACGTCTACGTCAACGGCACGAAGGTCGGCGAGCACCGCGGCGGCTTCGCGCGCTTCCGGTTCGACGTGACGTCCCAGATGACCCTGGGTGACAACGTCATCGCCGTCCAGGTGTCGAACGCCGCGGTCGCCGACGTGCCGCCGCTGTCCGCTGACTTCACGTTCTTCGGCGGCCTCTACCGCGACGTGCACGTGCTGATCACGGATTCCGTTCATGTCGATGCGCTCGACTTCGGTTCGTCGGGGCTCTACGTGACGCCCACCAACGTCAGCGCGACCGGCGCGACGCTGGCGACGAGCGTGCGCGTCCGCAACGATCAGACGACCGCTCAGTCGGTCACCGTCGACACGTTCGTCGTGCGCGACGACGGGACGATCGCGACGCGGCTGTCGGCGACCAGCAGCGTCGCGGCGACCTCCACCCAGCTTCTGTCGGCGTCGGGGCCGTTCGCCAATCCGCACCTGTGGAACGGCGTCGCCGACCCCTACCTTTACACCGTCTATGCCGAGGTCCGGGTCGGCGGCACGGCGACCGATCTGGTGTCGGCGCCGCTTGGCTTCCGGTTCTATTCCGTCGACCCCGCGCAGGGGTTCTCGCTCAACGGCCAGTACCTGGACCTGCACGGCGTCAACCGCCATCAGGATCGCCTGGACATGGGCTGGGCGGTCACCGACGCCCAGCACGACGAGGACTTCGCGCTGATCCGCGAGCTGGGCGCCAACATCGTTCGCCTGGCGCATTACGAGCAGGCCGAACACGTCCACGATCTGGCCGACCGCGCCGGCATCGCCCTGTGGGAAGAGGTTCCGCTGGTCAACTCGATCACCAATTCCACCGCGTTCACCGCCAACGCGCGCCAGCAGCTGACCGAATTGATCCGCCAGAACTACAACCACCCGGCGGTGCTGTTCTGGAGCCTCGGGAACGAACAGCACGGCGACGACACCGCGACCAACACGCTGCTGACCGGTCTCGACACGCTCGCGCACCAGGAGGATCCGTCCCGGCTGACGACCTACGCGCAGTGCTGCACCAGCGACACCGGCAACCTGCCCGCGCACACCGACGTCGTCGGTTACAACACCTACTTCGGCTGGTACGACGCGTTCGGCACCGCCGATCAGTTCGGCGCCTGGGCCGACAACCTGCACGCGATGAAGCCGACGTGGAAGATCGGCATCAGCGAATACGGCGCCGGCGCCGCCATCACCCAGC
>DATFXS010000239.1:0-3090 GCA_035315605.1 Polyangia bacterium | reverse complement strand
CCCCCGAGCCGGCACGCGCCGAACAACGACGTCAACGCGACGGTCGACTACGACATGTGCACGTCGAACGATTCGGGCAGCTACCTCATATCCGTGAAGCAGACCGCGAACGCCCTCAAGGCGTTGAAGGCCGATCCGTCCATGGTCGCCGTCGTCGCGATCACCGGCGCGCCGACGCCGTATCAGGTCCACTGGAAGAACCCGTCCACGGCGGACAACTCGTGCGGCGCGGCGTCGTGCCCGTGGCCGGAGGTCTCGCATTCGTGCACGGCCCCGGACGGAAGCTTCGCGGATCCGGGCGTCCGCACGGCGCAGCTGGTGGGCGAGTTCGGGGCCAACGGCCTGGACCTGTCGATCTGCGACGCCAGCTTCGGGCCGAGCTTTCAGCGGACCGGCGATCTGATCAACAGCCTGCTCGGACCGCGGTGCCTTCCGGGGCGGATCGGGCTGAAAGCGTCGACGGGGGAGCCCGACTGCACGGTGACCGAGCACGACGGAAGCGTCAGCACCGCGATCCCGTCCTGCGTCGACAGCGCCAACGCATTGCCCTGCTGGTCATTGCAGACCGTTTCGACCTGCGCTTCCGGTCAAAGCCTGGCTGTCACCGCGGATCCGAACGCCAGCACCTCCGCCACCATCACCTACGATTGCGCGAAGTGCGTCCCGACGCCGGCCGGCGATTGTCAGTGACGCTTCGGGTCCTGGATGCCGGCGGCGGAGATCAGGCCGCCGGTCGCGAGCATCGCCGCCATCGATAGGAGCGCCATCCGCAGCGCGCTGACCGAGGCGTTCTGCAGCATCGCCTTGACCGCCGGTCCGTCGCCGCCCAGCGGCCCCGGCACGGCCGTGTCGAGCGGATGGGCGCCGGCCGCGGCGAGGAAGTCGCGGGAAGTCGCGCCCAGCTGACCGGCGTCGATGCCGGCGAGCGCGGCCGAAAAGCGGGCGGCGACGATCGCCCCGATCGCCGCGACCGCCAGCAGGCCGGCCACGCGCGCGATCGCGTTGTTGATCGCGGAGCCGATGCCGGCCTGGCGCTGGTCGATGCCGCCCAGGATCGCCGCCGTCAGCGGCGACACCGTGAACGACAGGCCGAGCCCGAACACGATCACGCCCGGTAGCATCTCGGAGAAATAGGCAGTCCGCGCGCTCATGCGCAGCATCAGCAGGAAGCCGCCCGCCGCCACCAGCGGGCCGAAGGTCATGAACCGGCGCGGCCCGTACTTTCCGGCCAGGCGACCCGCCGTCGGCGAGAGCGCGAACATCAGCAGCGTCACAGGCAGCAGCGCAAGGCCGGCCGCGGTGGCCCGGTAGCCCGCCACCTGTTGCAGGAAGACCGCGAGCAGGAAGGTGAACGCGGCGAGCCCGGCATAGATGGCGGCCGTGGCGGCGTTGCCGACGGCGAAGTTTCGGATCCGGAACAGTTTGTAGTCCAGCATCGGGTGCGGCGCGAAGCGTTCGTAGATCAGGAAGGCGGCGAAGGCCGCGGCGCCGCCGGCGAGGGGCAGCGCGATCTCGAGGGTGAGCCAGCCGTGGGTCGGGGCCTCGATCAGGCCGAAGATGATGCCTCCGAGACCGAGCGCGCAGAGGGTCGCGCCGGGAAGATCGACACGGCTGCGCTCGGCGCGCGGCGGCTCGGCCGGGATGCGCGACAGCACCGCCAGCGTCGCCGCGATCGGTAGCACGTTGATGGCGAACACCCAGCGCCACGAGCCGAGGTCGATGAGCGCGCCGCCCATCAGCGGGCCGACGATGAAGGCGATCCCGGTCCAGGCCGTCCAGGTGCCGATCGCCTTGCCCTGATCGGGGCCCGTGAAGTTGGCGATGATGATCGCGAGCGAGCTCGGGACGAGCAGCGCGCCGGTGACGCCTTGAAGGGCGCGCGCGGCGATCAGCACGCCGGTGCCGGGCGCGATCGCGGCGAGCAGCGACGTGACGCCGAAACCGCCGAGGCCGGCCGCGAACACCCGCTTGCGCCCGAACAGGTCGGACAGCGACCCCGCCAGGAGGATGAACGACCCGAGCGTCACCAGATAGGCGTCGACGATCCACTGCTGGGCGGAGATGCCGCCGCCCAGATCTTTCTGGATGGCCGGCAGCGCGACGTTGACGACCGACGCGTCCAGGAACGCGACGAACGATCCCAGGATGCTGGCCACCAGGACCAGCCGCTGCGGACGCGTCATGCGCGCAAGGTTACTCTTGCTGGTATACAAAGCACGCCATGATCCGGGATGCGACGGTGGACGATCTGCAGGCGATCGTCGACATCTACAACGCAGCGATCCCGGGCCGTCTGGCGACCGCCGATACCGCGCCCGTCAGCGTGGAGTCGCGGCGGGCGTGGCTGCGCGATCGCGACTTCGCGCGCCGCCCGGTCTGGGTGTTCGAGGGCGACGACCGCGTCGAGGCTTGGCTCAGCGTCGGCAATTTCTATGGCCGCCCGGCCTACGCCGCGACCGCGGAGATCAGCATCTACGTGGCGCCGGGCGCCCAGCGGCGGGGCCTCGCGACGCTGCTGATGGAGGAGGCTGTGGCGCGCGCGGCCGGCCTCGGCATCCGGACCTTCCTCGGATTCGTGTTCGCCCACAACGAACGGAGCGTCGCGCTCTGCGGCAGGTTCGGGTTCGAGACGTGGGGCCGACTGCCGCGCGTCGCGGTGCTCGACGGGATCGAGCGCGATCTGCTGATCCTCGGGCGCCGGCTGGACGGCGACGGCGCCTGATTGTCGCCTTCTAGACTGTCTCCCAGCGTCCGCTCGCGGCGGACCGGCGAAGGGCGTCCAGCGCCGCCATGTTCTTGATCGAATCCTCGAGCAAGATGGGGGCGGGCCCGCCCGTGGCGGCCGCGCGCGCAAAAAGCTGCGCCAGGATCGTGTACTGATTGACGGGCGGAAATTCGATCCGCGCCGCCTCGCTGGACTCGAGCTGCCCGCTGGTCTCGAGCAGCAGGTGCGACGGCTGATCGGACGCCGGGTTCCAGGCGTGAATCAGGTCGATGTGTCCCTTGCTGCCCAGGATCTGCGCGCGTTGCTGCGGCGCCAGGTGCATGCCGACGCTGAACGTGGCGTGGCCGCGCGGAAACCGCAGGATC
>DATFXS010000238.1:0-4810 GCA_035315605.1 Polyangia bacterium | reverse complement strand
ATCAGATCGCCGCGATGACGCCCGACGAAACGGGGACGTTCACGCCCGGCGACGGCACCGGGGCGGCCGGGCCGATCGTCGCGCGCCGCACGATCGATGAGCCGGTGGCGTGGGACAGCTCGACGTCACGCCTGCGTTTTCGCGTCGCGCAGGGCAAGGGATCGAGGCTGCCCGCGCCAGGAAAAGTGGGATGGCTGGAGGTGGCGCCGCGACCGAGGACGGTGGTCGCGGTGGCGGCGTCGGCGGTGCTGCAGTCGCCGGACGGACCGTACGTCCTCGCCTGGACCGGCCACGACTACACCTTCGTCAAGCGCCCGATCGAGATCGGTGAGACCTTTTACAAGCAGGGGATGGCGGTGGTGCTGTCCGGCCTGGTACCGAACGATCGGGTGATCGCGCGCGCCACCTTCTTCGTCGACGCGGACCGGCGGCTCGACGGCAACGACGGCGAGATCGGTCTGGGGGCGCCGCCACAATGATCGCCCGGCTCGTCGCCTGGTCCGCCCAGCATCACTGGACGGTCATCATCGTGGCGCTGGCCGCCGCCGTGGGCGGCGATCTCGCGCGCCGCGGTCTGGCGCGTGACGTGGTCCCCGACCTGGCCGACCCTCAGATCGCGCTGGTGGCGGACTGGATGGGGCACCCCGCGCCCGAGGTGGCGGCCGCCGTGGCCAAGCCGCTGACCACGGCGCTGGCCGACGTGCCCGGGGCGAAGGCGATCCGCGCGTCGACGATGACGGGGATGGCGTACGTCGACGTGGTGTTCGCGTCGGCGGACGGCCTCGATGCCGCGCACCGCGAGATTGAGGCGCGGGTGGAGCGCACGCGCGCGTCGCTGCCGGCGAACGTCCGCATCTATCTCGGGCCGACCGCCTCGACGACCGGCTGGGTGTTCGAGTACGCGCTGACCGATCGGGCGCGCGTCTCGTCGTCGCTCGAGATGCGCCGCTTTCAGGAAGACGTGCTCAAGCCCGCGATCGCCGCGATCCCCGGCGTCGCCGAGGTGGCGTCGGTCGGCGGCGATCTGCGGCAGGTGCGCATCGACCTCAAGCCGCGCGAGATACGCGACCGGGGGCTGGCGTTCACCGACGTGACGGCCGCGCTGCGGCCGGTGTTCGCCGCTTCGGGACCGGGCCTCGCCAAGGGCGTGGCGCGGGCTTCGATCGCCGATCTCGAAGCCCTGCCGATCGCGGGCGCGGCGGCGACCGCCTCTCCGGTGCACCTGCGCGACGTCGCGCTCGTGCGCGAGGTGGAGGACATGCAGACCGGCCTCGCGGACATGGGCGGCGTGCGCGCGGTCGGCGGCATCGTCATCGCGAAGCGCGACGCCAACGTCACGGCGCTGACCGACGAGGTCAAGCGCGTGATCGCGCGCGAGGCCCGCAAGCTGCCGCACCGCGAAGCCGATCCCGAGCGCCTCGACTCGGGCGTCGCCGCCGACGTGCACGTCTCGACGGCGTACGATCGCTCGGACCTGGCGGGCCGCGTGAAGAAGACGCTGCTGCGGGCGTTGGGCGAAGAGGTCGGCGTCGTCGTGCTGATCATCCTCCTCTTCCTGCTGCACGTGCGCAGCGCGCTGGTCCCGCTCGCGACCCTGCCGGTGGTGCTGCTGCTGACGTTCGGCGCGATGTGGGCGCTGGGCGTGCCGGCGACCATCATGAGCCTGGGCGGGATCGGCATCGCGCTCGGGATGGCGGTCGACGCCGACATCGTGGCGCTGGAAGCCTCACACCGGCGGCTCGAGACGCTGCCGCCGCGCGCGGCGCCCGACGACCGGCGCGCCAAGATGCTGGCCGCCGCGCAGGCGTTCGCGCCGGCGATCCTGACGTCGCTGGTGATCACGGCGCTGTCGTTCCTGCCCGTGTTCGCCTTCTCCGGCGAGACCGGCCGGCTCCTTCGCCCCCTGGCGCTGACGAAGACGCTGGTCGTGGCGTCGGCGGCGATCGTGACCCTGACGCTGGCGCCCGCGCTGCGCGATCGGCTGCTGCGCGGCCGCGTGATCCCGGAGTTCGACAACCCGCTGACGCGCAGCCTGGTCCGGATCTACCGCCCGTTCGTCCGCTTCGCGCTCAACCGGCCGACGCTGACGCTGGCGACGGCGGGTCTGGCGCTGGTGTCGTGCCTGCCGATCGCCGGCCGCCTGGGCGGCGAGTTCCTGCCCCGCGTCGACGAGGGCGATCTGCTTTACATGCCGACCACCCGCCCCGGCGTGCCGGCCGAACAGGCGGCCCTGCAGCTGTTCTGGCAGGACTTCGCTATGAGCAAGTTCGGCGAGGTCGCGACGGTGTTCGGCAAGGTCGGCCGCGCCGACACCGGCACCGATCCCGCCCCGTACTCGATGGCGGAGACCACGCTGCGCCTGCGCCCGCGCGACGAGTGGCCGACGATTCCGCGCCACCGCTGGTACTCCGGCTGGGCGCCCGGCCCGCTGAAGAAGGTGCTGCGGCTGGTCTGGCCCGACGCCACGCCGCGCACGAACGCCGAGCTGATCGAAGAGCTGGACAAGGTCGCCAGCCTCCCCGGTTGGCGCAGCGCCTGGACGGCGCCGGCCCGCGCGCGCATGGACATGATGGCCACCGGCGTACGGACGCCGGTCGGCATCCGCGTGATCTCGCCCGATCCGGAGCGGCTCGAAACGATCGGCACGGCCGTGCGCGGCGTCGTGGGCGCGATGCCCGGCACGCGCAGCGCGGTGTTCGAAGCGACAGGCGGCGAGAACTGGCTGTCGTTCGAGGCCGACCAGTCGGCGCTCGCGCGCTTCGCCGTCGATCCCGCGTCTGTGCGCGAGGTCGTCAATCTGTTCTCGACGGGCGGGCAGCTGGGCGAGATCCAGGACGAGCACGGGCGGCTGCTCCGCGTCCGCATCGCGCCCGATCTGCCCGACCTGCGCCCGCGCGGGCCCGCCGATCAGCTGCGCGAGATGACCGTGCGGTCGATGGCGACGGGCGGGAAGGCCAGCCAGCCGGTGCCGCTGGCGCTGGTCGGCAAGCCCACGTACGCGCTGCGTCCGGCGGCGCTGCGCACCGAGCACGGCGACCTATGCGCGTACGTGTACGTCGACCTGGCCGACGGCACCGACGTCCAGCGCTACGTCGAGCGCGCGCGCAGCGAGGTGGACGCCGCGGTCGCCGCCGGGCAGGTGCGCCTGCAGCCGGGCGAGCGGATCGAATGGACCGGCCAGTACGGGCTGCTGATCGCGGGGCAGAAGCGACTCGCCTGGATCGTGCCGCTCGTCCTGCTGTCGATGCTGGGCCTGCTGCTGTGGCAGTTCCGCAGCCTGACGGAGGCGCTGCTGGTGCTGGCGTCCGTTCCGTTCGCGCTGGTGGGCAGCGTCTGGACGCTGTACCTGCTGCACTACCCGATGTCGGCGCCCGTCTGGGTGGGCCTGCTCTCCGTCGTCGGCCTGGCGATGCAAACCGGCGTCGTCATGGTCGTCTACATCGACGAGGCCTTCTACCGGCGCGTGCGCGAGGGCCGCCTCAAGAGCCGCGACGACATCGTCGCCGCGCACGCCGAGGGGACCGTGCAGCGGCTGCGGCCGAAGATCATGACCATCACGACGATGGCGGTCAGCCTGCTGCCGCTTCTCTGGGCCGACGGCGCCGGCTCCGACATCATGCGCCGGGTGGCGGCGCCGATGCTGGGCGGCCTGGCCACCAGCGCCTTCCTGACCCTCGAGGTGCTGCCGGTGCTCTACACCATCTGGCGCCACCGCCAGCTCCGGCGCGCGATCGCGCTCGGCGTCCCGATCGCGTCGATCGTCGGCACCGCGCGCGTCGGCCTGCCGCGCAACGGCCACAACGGGGCGACCGCCAGCGGCACCATCGAGATCCCGCCGCTCGACCGCCCCGCCGCGCCGCCGCCCCAGGCCCGCGCCTAGCGGTTCGCGCCCCGACAGACTGCGTGACGATCAGACAGATCGCCCAGCATTGAACGGATTGATCGCTCCGCGCTCGCCCAGGAACGCGCGAATCGAGCGGTGAGCCCTGGAACGACGTTTGCTGACGTCGTCGGCAGATCCCCTCTCGAACCGCACACCAGGAGACTGCTATGCGCGATCAACGAGTCGAATGCTCATGGACTGACAGGAAAGCGTGGTCGGCTTTGGCGGTGGCGGCGCTCAGCGCCGTCGCCGCTTGCGAGAGCCAGCCTGCGACCGAAGGCGCCCCCGGCGCGCAATCCGGCACCACGTATTCGATCGGCCTCGTGGCGAGCACGGTCGCGGCCCTGCCGAAGTGCACCTCATCGATCGCCGGGACGACGGCGTACGTCGAGTCCCCGGTCAGCTTGTATTCCTGCCAGGGGCAGACCTGGGCGCCGATCCCGTGCAACCAAGGGCAGTCGGGGGCGGTCGCCTTCGCGAGCGCGACGCAGACGCTGCTCGCGTGCGTCTCCGGAAGTTGGACGGTGGTGCAGCTGCCGCCGGGTCCGCAAGGACCGGTCGGGCCGACCGGGCCGCAGGGCCCGCAGGGCGACGCCGGCGCCGTGTCGCTGGTCGTCCAGGTGCCCGTCGCGGCGGGGACGCCGTGCGAATTCGGCGGCACGATGATCGAGAGCGGCGTCGACATCAACGGCGACGGCCAGCTCGAGGGCGGCGCGGCCGGCGAGATCACCTCGATCTCGTACGTCTGCAACGGGGCGCCGGGCGACGCCGGTCCTCAGGGACCCGTCGGCCCGCAAGGGCCCGTCGGCCCGCAGGGGCCACCGGCGTCGCAGCCGCCGCCGGCGCCGCCTCTCGGTGGGGTGAAGGCTGGTTTCATGAGGATCCCGGGCGTCAATGGCGGCGCCTCGACCGCTTCGCCCTTCCCGG
>DATFXS010000237.1:0-6500 GCA_035315605.1 Polyangia bacterium | reverse complement strand
CCGCCGGCACCGGCGGAGCGACCGGAACCGGCGGGACCGGGACCGGCGGATCGATCGGCGGAGCCGGTGGCCGTGGCGGCTCTGGCGGTGGAACGGGCGGAAGCACCGACGCAGGGACCAAGGACGGCTCGGCAGATGCGGCCGACGGAGGCAAGCCTCCGGGCGGCGGCGGTGGCGGCGGGTGCGGCTGTGTCCTCGGCGGCGCCTCGACGCCGCTCGCGTCGCTGACCGGTCTCCTGCTCGCGGTCGCAATGACCGCGCGCCGCCGACGCCGTCGGTAGCCCCCTCTCCTTGACCCTCTCCCCGCTTTCGCGGGGCGAGGGGATCGGAGTGTCCGAAAGCAACTGGCGAACACCAGCGCCGATAAGCGGGCGTGCCGGTCACCGGTCGCCCACTCGTCGCGCTGGCGCTCGCCGGTCCGCTGGTCCTCGCCACCTGCGGTCTGGGTCCGCCCGACGCCGGTCCGGCGGGGATCGCCCGTCCCGTCGCGCTGCTCGTCGAACCGGACGCCGGGCCAGACGCGATCGTGGATCTGGTGGCGGCGGCGCGTACCAGCATCTGGATAGAGATGTACCTGCTAACCGACGAACGTGCGGTCGCGGCCCTGGCAGACCGGGCGCGCGCCGGCTGCGACGTGCGCGTCATCCTCGAACCCGCGCCTTACATGGACGATGGCGCGAACCAGCCGGCGTTCGATGCGCTGACCGCCGCCGGGGCGCTCGTGCGCTGGTCGACGCCGCGGTTCACGTTCACCCACGCGAAGGCGATGGTCATCGACCACGCGCGCCTGGTGGTGATGACGCTGAACCTGACGGGCGCAGGCCTCCGCGGCAACCGCGAGTACGCGGCGATCGACGACGACGCCGGGGACATCGCCGCCGCCGAGGCGGTGTTCGCGGCCGACGAGACCGGCGACATCGCCACGGCCGCCGGCCGCCTGGTCACCTCTCCCGACGCGAGCCGGCCCGTGCTGACCGGCCTGATCGACGCAGCCACCACCTCTCTCGCGATCGAGACCGAGGAGCTGGCTGACCCGTCGATCGTCGCCGCGCTGATCGCGGCGCGCGGCCGGGGCGTGTCGATCACGCTGGTCTGGCCCGGGCCGTCTGGCAGCGGCGCGTTCGATACGGTCGCGGCGGCGGGCGCGGTCGTCCGCGCGGTGGCCCAGCCAGCCATCCACGCCAAGGTCGTGGTGGTCGACGAGCGCGCCCTTTATCTCGGTTCAGCCAACTTCACGGCGACCTCGCTCGATCACAACCGCGAGCTCGGCCTTCGGATCGACGATCCCGGGGTCGCGCGCCGCGTCGCCGCGACGGTCGCCGACGACGCCGCGCAAGGCGTGGCGCCTTAGCTGGCGCCCGGCGCTATATTCAGGGCATGGCTGACGTCGATCCCTCGGACCGCAAGGCCTATCTGGAAGAGCAGATCCAGCGGCAGAAACGCGGCGAGTCGATCGACGTCGAGTGGGTGGCGGCAGAGCTGGAGCGCGTCCGCCGCGAGCAGGCGGCACGCCTCGAGGCCTCGCAGAGAAACCTCCGCTGGCTGGTGGTCGGCGGAGCCGTGCTGATGATCGTGATGTGGGCCATCAACGGGAACGGCCTCGACCGCCGCGGCATCATGGCGCTCGGCCTCATCGTCATCGGCCTGTTCGTCGCGTTCGCGCTGCGGGGCAACCGATCTAAGCCCGGGCCGCCGGGCCGATGATCCGTTCCAGCGCCTCGCGCCGATCGCCCGCCTCCACGTCCCGCGCCTGACGAAGCAGCGAGGCGACCTCCTCGCCGCTCTCCTTCGCCAGCTTGCCGAGCTTGTCCTCGGCCGTCTTCCGGAGGGCGCCGGTCTCCTGGCGGACCACCTCCAGCAGGAGACGCGCCGCCCCCTTCGTGTCCTTGCTGATGCCGATCCCTTCCAGCGCCGCGAGGCGGACGCGCTCGTCGCTCGACTCGCGAAAGATGCGCGTCAGCGGCCGCAGCGCGGAGACGAAGTAGATGCTGCGAAGCAGCTGCAGGGCCGCGTCCACGACCGCCGGCGCCGGATCGGCGAGCGCCTTGCGGGCCAGGTCGAACGTGCGCGGCGCCCAGACCTTGACCGCCCCGCGCACGACCGCCGCGCGCACCTCCGGGGCCGGATGCTCGAACAGCTTCTCGAGCGGCCGCAGCACCTCGTACGCCTGGACGTGGCCGACCGCCTCCGCCGCCTGCGCGACGGCGGTCGTGCTCTGCGGCGAGAAGTCCGGATCCGCGAACATCAGCAGCGCGCGCAGCGCCGGCCGCGCGTACGTCAGCTCGTCGGACTTGTCGGCGATGATCCGCGCCAGCACCGCGACCGGATCGCCGTCCAGCTCCCACTCGACCAGATCGAGGCGCCAGACCTCGGTGTAGCTCTCTTTTCTTCGCAGGACGGGCGGGAACCCGGGCGCGGCCTGCCGGCGGCTCGGCTCGTTCTCGTACCGCCGGGAGAGCGACCGGTAGCGGCGCCGGCGCGTGTCCGGCAGGGGCAGCTCCGCCAGCTCGGCGTAGATCCGCCCCGCCAGCGCCAGGTCGCCCAGCCCCGTCGCGGCGTCGATGGCCGACTGGAAAGCGTTGGCGGTCAGATCGATCGGACCGTTCGCCTCCTGATTCGCGTGCGCGGTCTGGACCCACAGCTCGGCCGCGCGCTCGAGGTAATGGCGGTCCCAGATCGATCCCGCCCGCAACGTGTAGTCCGCCACGTCGCGCGCCGCCATCGCCGCCGCATAGAATTCGCCGTTCTCGACCGCGTACGCGATGAAGTCGTCGTAGTACTCGACCGCCTGCTTCTTGTCGTCGTCGGCGACGAGGCGGATCATGTTGAGGTAGCCCTCGGCGACCGTCTCGAACGACGCGGTGTCCTTGCCCAGGCGCAGGAGCACGCTGTAGCAGTCGAACGCGCGTTGCATTTCGCTGCCGGTCTCGAAGTCGTCGGCCACGACTTCGAGCATGCGCGCCGCCGCCCCCATCTCGCGCAGACCGGCGGCCCGATCGCCGATCCGCATCAGCGCTTCGCCCAGATTCAGGTGCGCGAGCGCGGTCTCGTACGGGCGCCCGATGAGGCGCGGATCGCGCAGCACGCGCTCCCATTCCAGGCGGGCCGCCGCGGTGGCACCCGCCGCCTCGAGCTCGATGGCCGCCAGCGCCGGGTGTCCGGTGTCGGAGAAGACGCGGGCCGCCTCGCCCCGCCGCCCCAGGCGCGCCGCGCAGAACGCCCACTCCAGCGGCCGCTCGGCCGCCGGGAAATGCCGCTGCGCCTCCGCGTAGCGCCCGAGCGTCATCAGCACGTAGGCCGCCTCCCGCGAGCGCCCGAGCGCGAAGTAGCTGGCCGCCGTCCCATCCAGCCAGGCCTCGTAATGACCGCCCTCGGTCTTGTCGTGGCCGAGCAGCTTGCGGTAAAGCGCCAGCGCCTCGCGGGCGCGCCCCTTGCGCAGCGCCTGCTCGGCCCACTGCCGGGTCTGAATCTGTTCTTCGGTGGGCATCCTACCCGGCCTTCGCGGCGTCCTCGACGATCTCCAGGGCGCGCCGCCGCTTGTCCGCCGTCCGCCCCAGCGACGCCGCCGTCACCACCTGGCTCTTGTGCAGAAACGGCAGGTAATCGAGCTCCAGCGGCCCCGACGGCAGCACGAAGATTCCGTACAGCCGCGCCTGCGCCGCCAGCGCCTTGACCGTCGCGACCGGGATCTGACAGGTGCCGTGGGTGATGAAGGTGACCGCGACGTCGCGTCCCTCGTCCCGCACCAGCCGGCCGATCTCGACGGCCAGGTCGGCGAACACCCGCGCGTAGTTCCGGCCGCGCTGCGATCGGAAGCCGAGCAGCCGCGGCAGATCGCGGCGCGCCGACCGTCCGAGATCGATGCGCGGGTGCAGGCGGCTGTCGAAGAACCGCACCCAGACGTCGGCGTTGCTGGCGCCGACCAGCGACAGCTTCTTGGCCAGCGCCAGCGCCAGCCCGCGCGCGAACACCTCGCGCGCGCCGCGCATGGACGCGCTGCCGTCCACCAGGATGTAGTGCAGCGGCCGCGCGACCTCGTTCTGCCGTTCGTGGCCGTAGTACAGCAGATCGTCGGACAGCGCCTTCAGCACGAACACGTCGTCGTCGTGCGCCAGCTCGCTGGGCAGCAGCGCATCGACGTTGCCGCGCCGCTCGACCGACGCGAAGCCGTCGATCGAAAACCGCTGCGCGGCGGGCCGGCGCTTCGTCTCCAGCAGCGACGGCATCAGCTGCAGCGAGAAATCGACGACGTCCGCCGCCCCGACGCTGCCGACGACGTGAAGCAGATCGGCGAGATCGGCGGCCGCGCCGTCGATGGGAAACAGCCCGAACAGCCGGATCGCGGACAGCTCCAGCTGCTGCAGCCGGGCCAGCAACGTCCGTTCCTGTTCGCACAGCCGCTGCAGGAACGGCAGGGCCCAGGCCGGATCGTGCGCCTGGGCCAGCTCCGGGGGCGCGATCTCGTAAGCCGGGGCGCTGGTCGGCAGCGCGTTGGCGTCGGGCATCCGCGCGTGACCCTGCCAGCGCAGGTAGACGTCGCCGACGATGCGGGCCAGCAGCACGGCCAGCGTCTCGTCGCCGAGCGGCGTCGCCCCCAGCTCCTCGATCGTCTCCGTGTCGGAGATCCGCCCCAGCAACGCCTGGTACCGCGCCAGCACGCCCCCGCCGGGCACGCCTTCCCGCATCACCTCCCGCCGTGATCCGCCGCCGCCCCCCGACAGGAGCAGGCCGAGATCGTGGACGACGACCAGCGGCAGCGGCAGACCGAGGCGCGCCAGCAGATTCCACCAGCCGACGGCGCCGACCGCATCGGCGACGCTCTGGCCGCGAAGCTGCGAATAGCCGAGCGTCGCCAGCTGGCGCCTCAGCTCTCCGTCGTTGCGGCTTTCGTCCGCCACCGATCAAGGCTACCACCACCCGCCCCGTGTTACCCTTGAGCTCGCAGTTGTTGCACGACATGGCGTCTGGACATCGACCACGACCGCTCTTGCTGCTGGCCGGCGTGGCGGCGTTCGCCGTCGCTTGCGACGACGCCCAGTCGCCCTTTCCCCTGGCCGACGAGATCGCCCAGGCCTTCTGTGCCTACGAGTTCGCCTGCTGCTCCCCCACGGAGATCTCGCTGCTGACGTCCGACCGCTACACGACCCAGGATCAGTGCGTCGGGTTCGCGATGTTGTCGGCGCGCCAGCAGCTGGGAACGGTCGAAGGCGCGATCTCGCTGAAGCGCATCACCGTCGACCCGACGCGCGCCGCCGCCTGCGTGGCCGCCTATCGCGACCGCAACTGCAACACGACGCCTCCCGCGCCGCAGGGGCTCGGGGGCCTGCCTCAGACGCCGCAGGGCATGGGGGCGCTGCCCGACGTCGCCGCGGTCCTCGCCCTCTGCCCGGATCTGCTGGTCGGCCACGTGCCGAACGGCAGCGCCTGCAACGTCTCGCAGGAATGCCTGCGCGGCTCCCACTGCGTCGCCGGATCTGCGTCGCCCGTCAACGGCGGCTTTGCGGGCACGTTCGGTGGCGTGAACATCGGGGGCACGTCGGGCAGCTCGATCGCGCCCAGCCCGGGCGTCTGTATGCGTTTCCAGCGACAAGGCGAACCGTGCAACGACTCCAGCGATTGCGACCCGACCGCGCACCTCGCCTGTCATCTGCCCGACTATGTCTGTGGCGCGCCCCCCCAGGAGGGCGAGCCCTGCTCGTCGACCATCGATCCAGCCACGGGCGTCATCGCCGGGAGCGACTGCGACCCGACCCAGCACCTGTTCTGCGATGCCTTCCCCTCGGGCGTCTGCAGGCACTACGCGCTGGCCAGTCAGCCCTGCAGCATGTTCGGCGGTGGTCTGCAATGCGACCCCGATCCAGCGCTGGCGCTGTCGTGTAACTCGTTCACCGGGGT
Source organism: Polyangia bacterium (assembly GCA_035315605.1). GTDB lineage: Bacteria > Myxococcota_A > Polyangia > Fen-1088 > Fen-1088 > JADGRB01. Next base: position 605 of record DATFXS010000237.1, on the reverse strand, counting down.
CTGCAACACGCCGGGCAACGAGGGGGACGCGTGCGGGGCGCTCGCCATCGCGCCCTGTCGGGCCGACCTGGGTTGCCGCCCGATGCAGAGCGACGGCATCGGCCAGTGCGGCGCACCGCCCGCGCTGGGCGAGCGGTGTTACGACCGGTGCGCCACCCCGGCCATCTGCGGCGGCGGAACGTGCCTGATGCCCGGGCCGACCGCGGTCGGGAAACCGTGCACGAGGTCGACCGACTGCAGCTCGCTTCAGTGCACCAGCTTCGCGGTGAATTCTGAGGTCTGCTCCCCGCCGGCCGTCCAGCCGCTCTGTGCCGGCGCCGGCATCACGCCCGGATATCCCCCGGGGTCCTCGGGATTCGGCGGGACGTTCGGCACGGGCACGGGCGGCTTCGGCGGCAGCTTCAGCACGGGCACCGGCGGGCGCGGCCCACCGCCGACCGGAACCGGGGGCACCGGCGGCTTCGGCGGCGGCATTCCGCTCGGCTGTCAGGTCAGCGACATCGCGCCCGGAGATCCGCTCATCGCCGACTTCAACACCGACGGGGGCGGAATGGTGCAGATCCCGATCGGCGGCACCTTCGTCTATCCGGCGCCTGGCCCGATGA
>DATFXS010000236.1:0-2755 GCA_035315605.1 Polyangia bacterium | reverse complement strand
GGACGTCGTCAAGCCGCCGAAGCCGATCGAACCTGCTGTGGTGCCCGCATCGGCACCCCCACAGGCGCCTCAAGTCACGGGCACGCCCGCCGCCTCCGCGGCACCGGCCGCGCCGCCCGCGACCGTCGCGCCGCCGGCTGCCACCCCGCCAGTCGACGCCGCACCGGCCACGGCGCAGGCCCCAGCGAAGAGCCCCGCCGAGCAACCGTCGCTCGCCGCCGTGCCTCCGGTCCCCGCCCCGGCGCCGACCGATCCGAGGCCCTGGGTGCAGCCCGTCGCGTCGCCGCCTCCGCCTGCGCCGCCCGCGACGCGAGTGGCGACGGCCTCTCCGCCCCGCGCGACGCCGCCGGCCGTGGCCGGGAGCGATCCGGAGCCGCCGCCCATCCGTCGCGCTCCCGCGGGCGCGCCCCATGTGCAGCTCAGCTTCCTGTTGTTCTCACCGTCCGTCGAGCGTCGCAGCGTCGCGCTCGCGATCGATGGCGGAAGCCTGCAGACGCTGCACGAGGGCGAGTCCACCGGCGGACTCCAGGTGGTGCGTATTCTCCCTGACCGCGTCGACGTGCGCTGGGAGGGCGAAGCCTTCACGGTCCGGGCGCGCGACTGAGCGGAGTACGCCCGATCCCAAAAGAGTGATCAGCTTCGCCAGGTGATCTGCTGCACCTCCGTGTACTCCTCCATCCCCCAGCGTCCGCCTTCGCGACCGATGCCGCTCTCCTTGAATCCGCCGAAGGGCCCGTCGAACATGTTGATGCCGTTGTTGATCCAGACCACGCCCGTACGCAGCCGCTTCGCCAGCTCGACCGCCCGCGCGGTGTCGCGCGCGTAGATCGCGCCCCCCAGCCCGTAGGTCGAGTCGTTCGCCATCCGAACGAGCTCGTCCTCGTCCTTGAACGGAATCACCGACACCACCGGGCCGAAGATCTCCTCGCGTGCGATGCGGTGATCGTTGCGCACGTTGCTGAAGATCGTGGGCTCGAGGAAGTACCCGCGCGGGCGATCCTTCGGCCGTCCCCCGCCCGCGGCAAGGGTGGCGCCATCGGAGACCCCCGATGCGATGTGCTCCTCGATCTTCTGCCGCCGCTCCTCTCGGATCACCGGACCGAGCATGGTGGTCGGATCGGCCGGGTCGCCGATCGTCACCATGTTCTGCACGAATCCGACCATGTTCTGGACGAACGCGTCGTGCACCGCCTCGTGCACCAGGACGCGAGTGGACATCGCGCAGCCCTGGCCGGCGTGGAACATCGCCGGACCCGACGCGATCATCGCGTTCATCTCGAGGTTGTCGGTGTCGAGGTAGATCCCCACCGACTTGCCGCCGAGCTCGAGGAAGACGCGCTTCAGGTTACCGGCCGACGCCTGGATGATCTTGCGGCCGGTGGCGACGCTGCCGGTGAAGCTGACCTTGTCGATACGCGGATCGGTCACCAGCGCCTCGGCGATTCCGGCGCTCTGGCCGGTCACGAAGTTGACGACGCCGGGCGGCAGATCGGCCTCCGCGATCAGCTCGGCGAGGAACAGGTTGATCAGCGGCCCCCACGGCGACGGCTTGAACACCATGGTGCACCCGGTGGCCAGCGCGGGGCCGAGCTTCTGCACGGTGACGTAGACCGGGAAGTTCCAGGTCGGGATCATGGCGCAGACGCCGACGGGCTGGCGGTAGACGACGCCGGTGTTCATCTGCGGTCCCAGCGGGCCCTGGCTCGCGCGTGCCGGAAGCGGCTCCTCGAAGGCGAAGGTGCGCGCCAGATCGGCCCAGTGTCGCAGGTGCTCGATCGGCGTGTCGACCTGCATGGCGTGCGTCACCGCGGTCGCGCCGGCCTCGGCGACGAGGAGCTGGCGCATCTCCTCCTTGCGGCGTTCCATCGCGTCGGCGATGCGCAGCAGCACGCGCGCGCGCTCGTCGCGCGTGGAGCGCGGCCACGGTCCCTCGTCGAAGGCACGGCGCGCGGCGCCGATGGCGCGGCGCATGTCGTCGACGTCGGCATCCGGCGCGTGACCGACTGGCTCCTCCGTGGCCGGATTCGGTACCGCGTACGTCGCGCCGCTCGCCGCGGACGCCCACTCGCCATCGATTAGCATCCTGCTGTTCGTCGTCACTTCGAATCCTCCCATGTTTCGCGCCGCCGAACACGACGGCGCAGCGATTTTCATAGTACGGATGTCGCGCGCCTGTCGACCATCACGCGGCAGCGAATGCGTCTGCGACCTTGGTCCAATTGCAGTCTCTCTACCAAGCGCGCACTGTGCGCCGCGCACACTCACGATGATCCGCACGGTGACCCGACACGCGGTCGGGGTCGGCTTCGCGCTCGTGCTGGCGTCTGCAGCGAGCGCTTCGGCCGCGATCCTCTATCTCGGCCTGCCCAATGGACTCGCCACCGCGTACACCACGCGCGATGCGCGCTTCCCGTGGCTGCGCGTCGCCTCCGCCGATCTTCCCGACGTCGGCGGCTACGCGCTCGTTGCCCTCGCCGACCTCGACGGCGACGGCGTCATGGACGCCCTGGTCGCGGCGGACGGCGGAGCGGCGCTGGCGTTCCACAACGCGGGAACATCCGCCGCCCCGAGCTGGGAGCGGCGTCCCGACTGGGACGCGCCGTCCGCCGCGCGCGGCGCTCCGGCGCTCGGTGACCTCGACGGCGACGGCGACGCCGATCTCTTCGTCGGCGATTCCGACGGCGGCGTGAGCGCGTGGGAGAACACGGGCGACCGCAGCGCGCCGAAGTGGCGTGCGCGCCGCGGCTGGGGCATC
>DATFXS010000235.1:0-4140 GCA_035315605.1 Polyangia bacterium | reverse complement strand
CTTGTCCAGGTTGCCGTGGGTGGTGACCATGCCCTGCAGAACTTCGGGCGTTTTCGGGTGGCGCGTGCCCAGATTTCCGACGCCGTGGCCACCGTAGCCCGGTCCGTCGCCGGGGCCGTCGCCGAACCGGCCGCGTGTGCCGAAGCGGGCGGTGCCGACGGTGTGCTCGCCTGTTCCGCCGCCGCCCGCGCCAGTCCCGACCTGACCGAGGCCGGTGCCCCAGGCGTCGCCCATGTTCGTCGCCACCAGGTCGCCGAGATAGGTCTTCGCGTCGGGGCCGAGCGCCGGCTTGTCATCCATCACCGCGCCGAGATCGCCGCTGTGCGGGCCGTCGAGAAGCGCCAGGATGGTGTTCTTCCGGATGTCGCCGGCCACGTCGTGCGGTTGGTTGGCCTCGCCCGCGACGGCGCGCCGGGCGCTCACGCGCGGCGCGTGCTGCGTGCCGGCCTTGCCCTCTGCGCCCTTCGCCGCCTGCGCGCCGCCGCCGCCCGGATTGTTGTTGTCGATCTTGCTCGGAACCTCCGGCGAATTCACGGTCAGCGGGATGGTCACCATGTGATCGAACCGCCCGTTCCGGCCGATGTCGTCGAGCGACACCGATCGCGGATCCTCCGGGATGGCGCGCACGATCAGCAGCAGCGTCAGGAAGGCGAGCGCGACGCCCACCTCGTAGCGGACGTGGTCGCGCCAGGCCGCCCAGAAGCGCGGGCGCTCGACGGCCGCCGCCGGCTCGGCGGCGTAGAGATCGAAGGCGACCTCGCCGCACGTCACGCGCAGGCACGAGTCGGCCGGCAGGGCCAGCGCCGCCTCGGCGCGACCGAAGTCCGCGCGCAGCGGCAGCGCCTGGACCGGCGTCAGCAACTCGGCCCGCATCGCGGGCGCGAGGTTGACCGCGAAGCCGCCCGGGAACGGCTCGACCAGCGCGTGGCCGCCGCCGACCGTCGCCGCCAGATAGGCCGGGTTGACGGGCGCGTCGGCGCCGCGCGCCGCACCGATGGTGAACGCGCGCGTTTCGTCGGCGCGCAGCAGGCGGCTCGCCAGCGGAACGCCGCGAAAGCGCGCCTCGATCAAGAGCGCCGGCGCGGCGACGACGACGCGCGTCTCCGCGAACGCGCCCTCCGGCTCTCGGGGGACGAGCGCCGGCGTCGTCTCGCCGCCCACACCTGGCAGCGGCAGCGGAGCATGGGGACGCGGGTTCGGAAATCGTGATCGCGAGCTGTCGTGGGATTGCATGGGGAAACTGGCCTCCTTGCGATCAGGGACAAGCCGCGCGCGTCACAGTTCCGCAGGAACTTTTGCGGCGCCTCGTTGTCTTTCGCGCGCCGCGATCAGATCAGCTGCGCGCCGGCGCCACTTGCGCCAGGCGCCGCTCGAGGAAGCGCCGATCGGTGTCGTTGCCGACCACCGCCAGCGCCTCGCGGTAAGCGGCGGCCGCCTCGCGCAGCCGTCCCAGCCGCCGCAACAGGTCGGCGCGCGCCGCCGGCAACAGATGGTAGCCCACCAGGCTGGCGTCGCCGGCCAGCGCGTCCATCAACCGGAGCCCCTCCGCCGGCCCCTCCGCCATCGCGACCGCCGCCGCGTGGTTCAGGGCTACGACGCCGGACGGGTTCACCGCGCGCAGCACGGCGTAGAGCGCCGCGATCTCCCGCCAGTCGGTCTCGTCGGCGCGCGCCGCGCGCGCGTGGACGCCCGCGATCGCCGCCTGCAGCGCGTACGCGCCGGGCGGGCCGGCCCGCAACGCGCCGTCGATCAGCGCCAGTCCTTCGCGGATCTCGTCGCGATCCCAGCGCGCTCGATCCTGATCCTCCAGCAGCACCATCTCACCGCCGGCGTCGACGCGCGCGTCGCGCCGGGCGTCGGTCAGCAGCATCAGCGCCAGCAGGCCGCGCGCTTCGGGCTCGGCGGGCAACAGCTCGACGAGCAGCCGCCCGAGCCGGATCGCCTCCGCGCACAGCTCGCGCCGGATCAGGCTCGCGCCCGAGCTGGCCGCATAGCCTTCGTTGAACACCAGGTAGATCACCGCCAGCACGGCGTCGACGCGCGCGGGCAGGTCCTCGGCGTCGGGGACCGCGTACGGAATCCGCGCCTGTCGGATCTTCGACTTCGCCCGCACCAGCCGCTGCGCCATCGTCGCCGGCGGGACCAGGAAGGCGTGCGCGATCGCGTCGGTCTCCAGGCCGCACAGCGTGCGCAGCGTCAGCGCGACCTGCGCCTCGACCGCCAGCGCCGGATGGCAGCAGGTGAAGATGAGCCGCAGCTGATCGTCGGGCACGGACACCTCGTCGTCGTCGAAATCGACCGCGGCGCCCTCCCGCTCGTGCGCCGCCTCGGCCTCGATCTCGGCGCGCTTCTCCTCGAACAGCGCGCGCCGGCGCACCCGGTCGACCGCCTTGTTGCGCGCGGCGCGAATCAGCCACGCGCGCGGGTTGGCGGGCGTCCCCTCGTGCGGCCACTGCACCAGCGCCGCCTCCAGGGCCGCGGCCAGCGCTTCCTCGCCCAGGTCGATGTCGCCCAGGATCCGGATCAGCGTCGCGAGAATCCGCCCCCGCTCCTCCTTGAAGACCCGCTCGATCACCTCGCGACTGGGGTGCACCGGGCGGAGCATACCCGCGCAGGCGTGCCTGCGCGGGGCCCCGACGTGACTAGCTCGTGAACACGCGGACCGGCCGAACCTCGATCGTCCCCGTCCGCGCCGAGGGCACGCGCGCGGCGATCTTGGTCGCCTCGTCGAGGTCCTTCGCCTCGATCAGGTAGTAGCCGCCCAGCTGTTCCTTCGTCTCCGCGAACGGCCCGTCCGTGGTCAGCGTCTTGCCGTTGCGGATGCGCACGCACGTCGCGGCCGAGGTCGGCTGCAGCGCATCGCCCGCCTTCATGTTCCCGGACTTCATGATGCTGTCCGTGAACTCGCGATAGGACGCCATCATCTTGTCGACGTCCCCGGTGCGGGCCGCCTGCATTTCCTTCTCGTTGTCGTAGATGAGCAGCATGTACTGCATGGGATCACTCCTGTTCACGCCTGCGTTTGGGTTCGGGACATCATCGTCCCGCAGTCAGTCGATCGGGATCCGGCCGGATCGACAGCCCAGCGGTGATTTTTCTACGGCGGGTCGAAGTGGCGCGGCGCGGCCTCGCCGGGCCGCGCGGGCAGCTCTTCCACGAACGCGTCGTCCGGATAGCAGTAACCCCAGTCCTCGCCAGGCTCGTACGAACGGATCACCGGGTGGCCCGTGCCGTGAGAGTGCTTCGTGGCGTGCTTGCTGGGCGAGTTGTCGCAGCAGCCGACGTGGCCGCACGTCATGCAGAGCCGCAGGTGCACCCAGACGCCGCCAGCCTTAAGGCACTCCACGCAGCCGGGACCGCTCGGCTTGACGGCCGCGTGTCGCGCCGCCGTCTTCTGGAGATGGCCGCAGCTTTCGGGTTCGGGTTCGCTCATTTGCCGCGCGCGAAGTTAACGCGCGCGGCCCCGTCCGGCAACCTGCCTGGGCGTCTACTGGCAGCCGGGGTTGACCGTTGTGGCCGCCGACCCACACGGCCAGGCCGTGTCGCTGGCGCAGCTCCACTTGTTGGCGACGCAGACGCAGAATCCTTGCTTCATCGCTGCGTTCGAGTCGAGGTACTGCCCGGTGGCAAGGCCACCCAGACTGTTGCAGGGTGTGCAGGTAGCGACCGAGCACGCCTGGGAGGCCTGCGGCATGCCGAACGTCCCCGTGCCCCCGTCGGCCGGCGCGGGGCACGCGCTGTTGGCGGTGGTCGGGACCTTGTAGCAGCTGTAGTCGCCGGCCGGATCGTACGCGCAGCCGGTCATCTCCGTGTACGAGCTCGTCGTTCCGCCGTCGGTGATTCCGCCGTCCGGGTTCGGGGAGCAGGTCTCGGATTTGCGCCCGATGTTCTGCGGGCCGCAGTTCTTGTAGCAGAGCTGCGGGTCGCTCGGGGCGCAGCCGAGGCCCTTGGCGACGGTGCCGGGGCACGCAGGCTGACCGAAGCCGGGCGTTCCGCCCGTGCCGGTGCCGCCGGTGCCGGTTCCACCCGTCCCGGTCCCGCCCGTCCCTGTCCCGCCCGTACCACCGGCCGTTCCGCCGGTGCCAGTCCCGCCGGTCCCCGTGCCGCCCGTGCCGGTCCCACCCGTCCCGGTCCCGCCAG
>DATFXS010000234.1:0-15539 GCA_035315605.1 Polyangia bacterium | reverse complement strand
CGTGCCGGTTGTTCCGCCCCGGCCGGTCGCGCCGCCCGCCGCTCCGCCCTTGCCGGTGCCGCCGCCGTCGCCGCCGCAACCGATCGCGATCGCTCCCAAAACGACGAGCACCCGCGCCATCGATCTACCGCCGCTGTCGATCTTCATCGGCGCGAAGATAACTCAGTTGACGTCTGCGCTCGCGAGGATGCGGGCGACGAATCCGGGCCGCAGGTAGAAGCCGCTCTTGCCGATGCGGGTCGGGTTGCCGGCGGCGTCGTAGGCGTCGCGCAGATCGGACGCGTCGCGCCCCTTGGGACGCACCTGCAACACGGCGCCGAGGTGGCCGGTGATGTCGGCGGCGCGCCCGCGCCGGAAATATTCGCGCACGAACAGCTCGAAGTCGGCGCGCAGGGCCGCGTCCTCGTCGGGCGCCGGCGCCCACAGACGCACCGCCGCCACGCGCCGGTCCGAGACGGCCCGCGTGCCCGGCGGCACCGCCAGCGCGACGAACAGAACGCGCGCCAGCTTCGCGCGCACGTAGCTCGTCTCCCACGATTCGCCGGCGATCGTGATCGGATCGATCTGGCAGACCGCCGTCGACTCCAGCGGCACCAGCGCGGGCGTGACCGGCACCGTCTTCAATTCGATGCCGAGCGCCTGAAAATCCGGGCCGCGCGCGCCGCCGACCGCCACGCCCAGCTCGTGCTCGATCACCTGTCCCGACCACCCCTTGGTGCGCACGCGGCCGACCGGCACCGGCAGGCCGAGCGCGTCGGCCAGCGTGCCCAGCTCGACGCCGACCAGGGCGCGCGCGTGCGCGAGCAGCGCCTCGAGATCGGTCACGGCTGTATCGCCCCGATCGAGCGCAGGCGGACCCGCCCCGCCGCCGCGTCGACCTCGACGGTTGCGTTTTCATCGTCGAAGAAAGTCGCAAGGGGGCTGGCGCCGGGGTGAGCAGCCGCGAACGCGATCGCGTGCGGCCACAACGCGTGCCGGATCAGCCACGGCGTCATCGAGCCTCCCTCTTGCACGGTGCGGTCCAGCACCTCCGGATCCCGGAAGGCGCCGGCCGGCTTCAGCTTCGCCGCGATCAGCGCCTTGAAAGACTTCACGCTGGTTCCCGGCCGGACCCGCAACGACCCGAAGAATTTTCTTCCCTCGTCGGTCAGCGTCCAGGTGAACGTGCCGTCCGCGCCCAGCATCCCCGCCAGCAGGACCGGTGGACTTTCGATCAGACGCCGGGCCGCGCCCAGCTCCCGCGCGCCTTGCTTCCACAGCCCCGGGCGCTGATCGGCTGTCACTCCGGACAAACCGGCGATCATCTTGCTCAGCTCGAGGGCCGTCTGCGCGCGGGCGTCGTCGATGGGCGTGGTGAACATCGCCGCGCGCAACGAAAAGAAACCGTCGCGTCGCAGGCGGTCGGCGAGCGCGCGGTCGAGATCCAGCTTCTCCGAGGCGGCGGTCAGCAGGCTGCCATTCCCCGATGCGGTGACCCAGCGGATCTCGCGGCGCGCCCGGTCGACGGTGACGACCCCCTTTGAAATATCCGAAACGCAGAGGTACGCCGCGTCCGATGCCTGCGCCGCCCGGCGGTCGTCCGGATCGGCGAGCTCTGCGAGCCACGCCGCCCAGCGCTTGGCATCCCCGCCGGGCCGGGCGCAGGCCCGGTCGGGCATGACCTGATCCAGCGCGGCCAGGGCGCGCGCCGGATCGGTGACCGGCACGACCACGAGATTGCGGATCCCGAATCCTGTCGCCGGGGTCGGCACCTCCGGGCTGGCGATCAACGCCTCCAGGCGGGCGGGATCGACGATGGTCAGGGAGACGACGATCGATCGTTCGTGATCGACGGTGAGGTTTGCGAGCGCCCGCGCGTCGCCGAAATCGGCGCCCAGCAGCTGCCGCAACATCGTCGCGAAGGCCGGCGGCATCGGCGACTTGGTGGCGGGCAGCAGACGAAAGGCCGAGTAGGAGGCGGCGTGGGCGGCGACGACGGCGTCGTCGGCGCGGGGGACTTCCTTCGCGGACAGGGCGGACGCCGCGCCCAGTACGAGCAAGACCGGAGCCGGCCACACGCGTCGACGCATCGGCCGGATGCTAGCGCGACGGCTCCCCCGGCGATCGGTTTTCGCGGTAACGTTCGTCCGCCATGGACGAGGCGCGCATCCAGGAGATCGTCGATCGCGTGATTGCGCGGATCGGCGAGCTGCCCGAGACGCCGCTCGAGGCGGTCAACAATCCGCCGGCCGGGTACACGCCGCCGCCTCCCGTGCGCGAGGCGCCGCCGCGCCGCCGCGAGGCCGACATCCCGCGCGGCCGCCGGGGCGTGTTTCCCGACGTCGACGCGGCCGTGAAGGCCGCCCGCGCCGCGCACGAGGCGAACGAGGCGGCGCCGCTGGAGGCGCGCAAGCGCTGGGTGGATGTGATGCGCGAGGCGGCGCGCAGGCAGGTGCCGGCGCTGGCGAAGTACGCCGTCGACGAGACCGGCTACGGCCGCGTCGAGGACAAGCTGAAGAAGAACCTGCTGTGCGTCGAGAAGACGCCCGGCACGGAGGCGCTGCAGCCGGTCGCCTGGTCGGGCGACGACGGGCTGACCCTGACCGAGCGGGCCAGCTACGGCGTCATCGGATCGATCACGCCGACCACCAACCCGACCGAGACCATCATCAACAACGGCATCGGCATGGTCGCGGGCGGGAACGCGGTGGTGTTCAACGCCCACCCGTACGCGGCGCGCACGTCGGCCTTCCTTATCCACCAGCTGAACGACGCGATCGTGGCGGCGGGCGGGCCGGAGAACCTGCTCTGCTGTGTCGAACGACCGACGATCGAGAGCGCGGAGGCGCTGATGCGCTTCCCGGGTGTGCGCCTGCTGGTGGTCACGGGCGGTCCCGGCGTCGTCAAGGCGGCGATGGGCAGCGGCAAGAAGGTGATCGCGGCCGGGCCGGGCAACCCGCCCGCGGTGGTCGACGAGACCGCCGACCTGGGCGTCGCCGCCGCCGGCATCGTGCTGGGCGCGTCGATCGACAACAACATCCTCTGCACCGCCGAGAAAGAGGTGATCGCGGTGGCGTCGATCGCCGATCAGCTGCTGCAGCGCCTCGGGCAGTCGGCCTGCCTGGTGTTGAACGAACGCCAGGTGCGCACGCTGGAAAAAGTGGTGCTGATGCAGGGGAAGACCGGCGTCCACCCCAACAAGGACTTCATCGGCAAGAACGCGGCGGTGATCGCCCGCCAGATCGGCGTCAGCGCGGGCGACGATCTGCGGCTGCTGGTCGCCGACGTCGACGAGAAGCACCCGTTCGTCCAGCTGGAGATGCTGATGCCGGTCCTGCCGCTCGTGCGGGTCGGGGATGCGACGGAGGCGATCGCGATGGCCAAGCGCGTGGAGCACGGCTTCGCCCACACGGCGGTGATGTACTCGCGCAACATCGCCCACCTGCACGCGATGGCGCGCACGATCAACACGTCGATCTTCGTCAAGAACGCGTCGAACCTGGCCGGGCTCGGCTATGGCGGCGAGGGGTACACGTCGTTCACGATCGCCTCGCCGACCGGCGAGGGGCTGACCACGGTGCGCAACTTCACGCGCGAGCGGCGCTGCACGCTCAAGGAATATTTCCGCATTGTCTGACGGGGCAGCCGATCGGGTTGGCGGCATGGGTCCGGCGCTGGCGGTCGTCGAGCTGTCGTCGATCGCGCGCGGCCACCGCGTCGCGGACGCGATGTGCAAGCGCGCGCCGGTGCGGCTCGTGCGCGCCGACGCGATCAGCCCCGGCAAGTTCGTGGTGCTGGTCGAGGGCGACGTCGCGGCGGTCGACGAGTCGTTTCGCGTCGGGGCCGACGTCGCCGCCGATCGCGCGGTCGACACGTTGTTCCTCCCGCAGCCGCACCCGGCGCTCTGGTCGGCGCTGGCGGGCGAGGCCAACGCCGCCGAGGGCGTCGAATCACTGGGCGTCGTCGAGACGACGACCGTCGCCGCGACCGTGCGCGCCGCCGACGCGGCCGCCAAGGCGGCCAAGGTCCGCATCACGGAGATGCAGCTTGGTCGCGGCATCGGCGGCAAGGCGTTCTTCACCGTCACCGGCCCGCTGGCCGAGGTCGAGGCGGCCGTCGACGCCGCGGTCGGCGTGATCGACGCCGCGCGCGTCCACACGACCGAGATCATCCCGGCCCCTCACGCCGACTTCGTCGCCAAACTGCGCTAGACCAACGCCCGTGCTCTACCGGCGCTTCGGACGAACCGAGATCGACATGTCGGTTTTTACATGCGGCGGCATGCGCGCGCAGCAGAGCTGGACGCGCAGCGCGCGCGTCGGCGCGGCCAGCCAGGCCAACGTCGACGCCGTCGTCGCGCGCGCGCTCGCGGTCGGCATCAACCACTTCGAGACGGCGCGCGGCTACGGCACCAGCGAGGCGCAGCTCGGCAAGGCGCTGGCGCGCCACCCGCGCAGCGCCTTCGTGCTGCAGACGAAGCTCCGGCCGAACGCCGATCTGGCCGCCTTCGAGGCCCAGCTGGAGGAATCGTTCGCGCTGCTCGGCGTGGACGTCATCGATCTGCTGTCGTTCCACGGCCTCAACTCGCCGAATTGTGTCGAGCTGACGTTGAAGACCGGCTGCTGGGAGATCGCCGATCGCTTTCGTCGAACCGGGCGGATCCACCACATCGGGTTCTCGACCCACGCGCCGACGCGGCTGCAGCTCGACACCATCGCCACCGACCGCTTCGACTACGTGAACCTGCACGCCTACTACGTCTTCCAGGACAACTTGCCCGCTGTCGCCGCCGCGCGCCAGCGCGACATGGGCGTGTTCGTCATCAGCCCGACCGACAAGGGCGGGCGGCTGTACGCGCCGTCGGAGACGCTGCGAAGGCTCACGGCGCCGCTATCGCCGCTGGCGTTCAACGATCTCTGGTGCCTGACGAAGATGGACGTGCACACGTTGTCGCTGGGCGCGGCGGTGCCGTCGGACTTCGACGCTCACGTCGAGGCGCTGGATCTCCTGGACCGTGCGCCGGCTCTGCTGCCGCCGATCGTCGCGCGCCTCGAGGCCGCGTACGCCGACGCGGTCGGGGCGGAGTTCGCGCGCCGCTGGTTGCACGGCCTGCCGGAGTGGACGGACATTCCCGGCAAGATCAACGTGCGCCGGATCCTCTGGCTCTACAACCTGGTCCGCGCCTACGACCTCTTGCACTACGCGCAGGAGCGCTACATCTCGATGAGCGCCGACAACCACTGGGTGCCCGGCGCGCGCGCCGCCAACTTCAGCGACGACGAGATGATGGCGGCGCTGCCCGACTCGCCCTTCCGCGCCGAGATCCCGACGCTGCTCCGCCGCGCCCACGAGATGCTGTTCAACCCGACGGTGAAGCCGCGGCCGTAGGTCTAGTGGACGTCTGTGTCGGTGCGGCGGAACTTCTGGGGGCCGAGGCCGAATTTCTTGATCCAGCGCCAGACCGCGGCGCGGTGCTTGCCGAGCTCGCGTGATACGTCGGCGACGTTGCCTTCGTAGCGGCGGAGCAGCTCCTCCAGCTGCGCCGGCGTCGGCGACGGGCCGGTCGATCGGCGCACGCCTGCCGCGACCGGCGCCGATAGTACGCGCGCGATCGGCTCGGGCAGATCCCGCAGCGCGATCGGCTTGCCGCCTGTCAGCACCGCCGCCGTCGTCACGATCTTCTCCAGCTCGCGGACGTTGAGCGGCCAGGCGTGGATCGACAGCGCGCGGAACGCCGGCTGCTCGAAGCGCGGACCCTGGGCCGGCACGCCGCCCAGGAAATGGCCGATGAGCGCGCCCAGGTCCTCGATCCGGTTGCGCAGGGGCGGCAAGTGGATGGGCGCCGCGCCCAGGCGCGCCACGATGTCGTCGCGCAGCCCGGATTTGCCCGGGCCGGCGACGGTGCGGTTGGTGGCGGCGATGATCCGGACGTCCATGCGGCGCGGCCGCGTCGCGCCGAGCGGCGTCAGCTCGCGGTCCTGCAGGAAGCGCAGGATCTTGATCTGCGCCTCCGGCGTCATCTCGCCGATCTCGTCGAGGAACAGCGTGCCGCCCTCGGCCTCTTCGATCAGGCCCGCCTTGGCCTGGTGGGCGGTCGAGTGAGCGCCCGCGCGGTAGCCGAACAGCTCGCTCTCGACCAGCTCGCGCGGGATGGCGGCGCAGTTGATGGCGACGAACTTCCCCTTCCGCTGGCTGGCGTCGTGGACGGCGCGTGCGTAGACCTCTTTCCCGACGCCCGTTTCGCCGACGATGAACAGCTCGCCCTCGGAGGCGGCCAGGCGGCGCAGCCGATCGCAGGCGACGGCCAGGGCGGGCGACGCCGTCGCGACCGGTCCCAGCGGCGACACCAGCTCGGCCTTGATCGCCTCGAGCTCGATCTGCGACACCATCCGGAAGACGCCCACGTGGTTGCCGACGAACACCAGCGCGCCGTCGCGCAGGCGGACGCGGCCCTCGGCCCGGACGTTGTCGACGAAGGTTCCGTTCTTGCTGCCGAGATCCTCCAGGTCGTAACCGCCCGAGCCGCGGACGAGGCGCGCGTGCTGCCCCGACACCAGCGCGTCGTCCAGCACCGCCACGCTGGCCTGCACCGGCAGGCCGTCGGCGCGGCGTCCGAGGTACAGCTCGTCGCCGACGATCTGCAGGCGCGCGCGTGCGGGCAGGCCGGGCGTCGTGGCGTTGCCCGACACCAGCATCACGGCACGGTCGCGCTGCTCGCCGGGCGACAGCGGCGACTGAACCTGCGTCAGCGTTTGATCGCGGGGCTCGGCCATCGGGATAGACAGTAGCACCGACGCGGCCCGGTGGCTCTACGGGCTGCGATCCGCTACTGACAGGCGAGGCGCGCCAGCAGCGGGCGGGGCGACGTCAGCATCACGCTGTCGCCCAGCTGGCCGGAGGTGTTGGCGCCCCAGCACCAGACGCTGCCGTCCGTCCGGTGCGCGCACGAATGCGCGCCGCCCGCGACGATGCCGTCGACGTCGGTCAGGCCGGCGACCGCCACCGGCATGTAGCTGGACGTGGTGCCGCCGTCGCCGAGCTGGCCGCTCTCGTTCGCGCCCCAGCAGCGGACCGTCGCGGCGTCGTCGATGGCGCAGGTGTGGTTGCCGCCGGCCGCGAGCGCGCGCACCCCCGAAAGCCCCATCACCGCGCCGGGCGCGAGCCGCGGGGTCGCAGGCGGCGCGCCGACCTGTCCGTCGACGTTGCGTCCCCAGCACAGGACAGCGCCGCCCGCCAGCGCGCAGGTGTGCGCGGCGCCGGTCGCGATCGTGTCCGCGGAGGCGACGCCGGCGGCGAACGTCACCCTCGTCTGCGACGCGTGCTCCATGCCCGTGCCGTCGCCGAGCTGGCCCTCGTCGCCGCGGCCCCAGCACCAGACGCTGCCGTCGGCGTCGACCGCGCAGGTGTGGGCGTCGCCGGCGGCCAGCGCCTTCGGTTTGCCGACGCCGATGAATGACGGCACCGGATCCGGGCCGCCCGCCGCCTGCCGGCCGTCGCCCAGCTGGCCGTCGATGTCCAGGCCGAAGCAGAGCACCGACGTCGAGATCGTCGCGCCGACGCAGGTGTGCGCCGCGCCGGCCGCGACCGCGAACACGCCGTCGCCGCCCTCTGGTGGGGACAGGTCCTTGGTGGTCGGGACGGTGATGACCATGTCGAAGCCCGGCTCGAGCCCGAGCTGGCCGGAGGCGCCCAGTCCCCAGCAGCGCAGCTGCCTGTCGATGGCGGGGAAGGCGCAGGTGTGCGCGCTGCCGGCGGCGATCCCGATCGGCTCCAACGCCGAGATGCGGGTGGCCACGTTTGCGTCGACGAGTGAACCGGTGCCGAGCTGGCCGCTGCCGTTCGCGCCCCAGCAGAACAGGGCGGGCGCGCCGTCGGCGTCCTGCGCGGTCGCGCAGTTGTGGGCGCCGCCGGCGGCGAAGGCGGCGGCGTGCACCAGCCCCGGCACGGGGGCCGGCGTCGCGCGCACCGTGTCGCCGCCGATCGCGAGCTGCCCGAAGTGGTTGTCGCCCCAGCAGAAGATCGCGCCGTCGTCCGCGAGCGCGCAGGAGAACGCCTGGCCGGCGTAAACGGCGACAGCGTTGGGGATCGCGCCGTCGCGTTGATTGCTCGCGTTCGATCCCCAGCACGTCACCTTGCCGCCCGTCGCCACGACGCAGGTGTGCTGCGCGCCGGCCGCGACCGCGATCGGATCCGTCACGTCCATACCCGTGACCGGCGTCGGCGTCGGAACGGGCGTGCTCGGGCCGGTCTGGTCGATCTGCCCCTGGCTGTTGTCGCCCCAGCAGTAGAGGTCGCTCGCCGACCGCGCGCAGGTGTGGGCGCTGCCGGTGGTCACCTGCTTGAACACGGGCAGAGGCATCGTCGCGGATGGGTCGTTGACCAGCGTCGGGGGCCGCGGGCCCGTGGTCGATCCGTCGCCGATCTGTCCCTTGTTGTTCGCGCCCCAGCAGGTCAAGAGGCCGGCATTCGACAGCGCGCAGGCGTGCTGCCACAGCGCCGAGACGCTCTTGATGTCGCCGAGGTTGGCGACGACCGCCGGCCCGTGGGGACCCGCCGCCGCGTTCCCGTCGCCCAGCTGGCCGACGCTGTCGTCGCCCCAGCAGCTGACGCCCCCACCCGCGATCGCCACGCAAGAAAAATCCCGTCCCGCCGCGATCGGTGTCGCGTCGGGCTCGACCGCGACGGCAACGACGCCGGTCACCGGCACGGGCAAGAGGTGATCGACGCCGCCGCCGTCACCGAGCTGCCCGAGATCGTCGGCGCCCCAGCAGAACACGCCCGCTCCGGTGATCGCGCAGGTGTGGGCGTCGCCGGCCGCCACCGCCGAGACGCCGCTGACGGCGTTGACACGGACGGGCAGCGCGCGCGGCGTGCGCGTGCCGTCGCCGAGCTGGCCGTGGTCGTTCCGTCCCCAGCACCAGAGCTCGCCGCCGCGCGCGGCACAGGCGTGCCCGCCGCCGGCGCTGAAGGAGGGGTTCGCGTCCCCGTCGCACGACCGGGGCACGCACGCATCGGCGTCGTCACCGGCGCGGTGGACGTAGCGGCGGAGCGACGGCAGGCATTTCGGGTCGGGGACGCTGCAGCGGCCGTTCGCTTCGCAGAAACCGTTGGCGGTGCATTGCGCGTGCTCGGTGCAGCGGAAGTCGCCCGGGCCGATGCACGCGCTGGCGAGCAGCGCCAGGGCGGCGACGGCGGCGCGGCCAGCGCCCTTCAAAACGTGCCTCCGACCTGAACGCCGTTCGCGCCGGCCGAAATGAGCAGCTGCTTCCGCGCCTCGCGCGCCTGTCGGCCGACCAGCACGAAGCGCGTCACGCCGACGGCGGTCAGCGCGGTGCCGAGGGCGAGCGTGCCGACCCCGACGTTCCAGCGCGACTCCGCCGTCGACCAGCGCTGATCGAAAGGATCGTAGGTGGACGAATGCTGGGCGTCGTGTCGCGCCGAATAGGACGCGGCGATGAAGCCGATGCCGACGCCGATGCTGGCCACGCCCGCGCCGGTGAACCCGAGGCCCCAGCTGTCGCGCCACCACTTCGGCGGCGGTGGCGGGGGCGGCGGCGGTGGCCGGGGCGGCTCGACGACGACGATCTGGGGGTGTTCGGCCAGATGCTGGGCGCAGCGGCCGAGCGCGATCTGCGTGGCGTTCGCTTGCACGGCGGGTGGACTGGTCGCGAGGAAGCGCTGGTACAGCGCGACCGCGCCCTTGCAGTCACCGGCCAGCCGTTTGGCCTGACCCTCGGCGAACAGGAATTCGCGGCGTGGCTCGATCGCGTAGCCGGCCTCGAGATCGGCGATCGCGCCCGCGTAGTCGCGCGCCGTGTAGCGCTCGAGCCCGCGCGTGTACAGCGCCGCGGCCTCCGGCTGCATCGGTCCCTCGACGTCTGACCCGGAGCTGGAAGGGGATCCGTTGACCGGCGACGATGTCGGTGCGGCGGGCGCTGCCGGCGCGGCGGGTGCGGGCGGCGCGGCGGGCGCCGTCGACGGACCCCAGGCTCGCGCGGCGCGCGGCGCGGCGGTGGTCGCGAGCAAGAGCACGAAGACGCGCCCGCATTTCGATGACGATGGCCGCCAGCGCCGGATGGTTCCAGGGTATGCCCCTGGCGCGTCGGTGTCGAGAGTGTGGCGATGCTAGACTTGCCGCGTGTCCGACGCAGGCGAGCGGGGTTCGGGATGGCGGCGCGGGCGTCTCGCGCTGGCGTCGGCGGCCTCGCTCGGGATGGCGGCGATCCTGTTTCGCGCGGTCCGCCACCGCGCCCCGCCGCATCTCAACAGTTCGGTCTGGCTCGCCCTCGTCGCTTTGAACCTGGCGCCGATCGTGGCGGCCGCCGCGATCTGGTCGCGCGCTCTCGCGTTGCAGCTGCTGGCGCGGGCTTACTGGTGGGCGCAGCTGCTTTTCGCGGCTCTGATCGTGGTCACGGGGACCGCGGACAACCGCGTCGCCGCCCTCGCTGCCGTTAGCGCCTTCGCGCTGCTAACCGCCGGCCGCATCGGGCTCGACGAGGACAGCGGCGGTCGTTTCCGTCCCGTCGCGTTTCGGGGGACCTTGATGCTGGCGCTGGTTCTGGCGATCGCCGACGCCGGGTCACTTTCCTGGCTCGGCATCCTTCAGACATTCGACGAAGGGAGGCTCGGGCTGATCCTGTTCGCGCCGCCGATGATCGCGGCTGTGATCGGCTTGCTCCGGTTGCGGACCTGGGGGTTGCTGGTCAGCGTCGTTTCCAACCTGCTGCTCGCGGTGCTGGCGGGCGCCCAGCTGCTTCACCTGCCCGAGGAGCTCCGCCGGTTGTTCATCGGGACTGCGATCGCGCAGTTGCTGATCCCGGTCCCGATGTGGGTCACCATCATCCGGCGCCGTACGCCGCTGCCCGATCGCTGGCGGCGCGCGCGGGTCGTCGCCTCGACCTCCGTGATCCTGGTGCTCGCGACGGTCTGTGTCGCCGGCACGCTCGCCCGCACGATCGGCCGCGTGCCCTACGTGGCGCCCTGAAGCTACTCGAGCAGGTTGTCGCGGACGGGCATCCCCTTGCGGTGCTCGCGCTTGTCGACGGCGCCCTTCGCCGCCGCATCGTGCGGTGCCGAGGCGTCCTTTGAAGGCACCAGAGCCGTGCTGCGCTCCGCCGCCGCGTCTCGGGGCGGCGCGGGAAGATTCGACGTCTCGTGGGTCATCGGGTTGGGCGCGGGCGGCGGGCGCTGCTTGTCGCCCCTCGTGCAGGCGAGGAACGCGCCCGCCGCGGACGCGATCACCAGCGAAGCCGCCGCCTTGAGCCGCCGCTTGAGGCGGCGAAGCCGCACCTTGCGATCCGCGGCCTCCGCGTCGACGGGCTCGATCCCTTCCAGGTCGGGATGCCGCGGCTCACGGGGCATGCGCCACCTCCCGCCTCGCCGTCCCGATCCGCAGCGGCGGCGCCGACGCCGGGCCGCCGTCCCCGTCGAAGAACGGCAGCTGATCGCTCGCCGGCAGATCGAACCGATTGCGGTCGGTGCCGCGGTAGATGCCGAAGATCGACAGCAGACCCTCCATCATCTGTTCCAGGTTCGGGCGCCGCGGCATCACGTCGGTGATGTGACAGATGTAGTACCAGGCGCGGAACGCCGAATAGAACCAGTCGTTGGGCGGCAGCTTGATGAGCCGCCGGGTCAGGGGCAGCAGCGCGGGGATCGCCGCCGTGACCGCGAACAGCTTGTGCAGATTTTCGATCTGCCGTTTCTCGTCGGGCGACGAAAACTTCAGCACCGACTCGGTGTAGTAGCTGTCGTCGATCAGATCGAAGTCGCCGCTGAAGTGGCCGTTGTCGACGGCGTACTTCGCGATGCCCGTGCCCGGGTAGGGCGTGCAGAGCGTGGCCGCCGCGTAGTCGACGTCGAGGTCGATGTTCAGCTGCAGCGTATCGAGGTCGTCCGCCAACGTGCCGCCCGGAATGCCGAGGATGTTGTCGGCGAAGACGACGATCCCCGCCTTCTTGAGGCGACGGATGCCCGCGATCAGACGGTCCATCTTGATCTGCCGCCTGAGGACGTCGTTCGCGAGCCGTTCGTTCGCGGTCTCGATGCCGAGGTTGACGGTGTGGCAGCCCGACCAGGCGAGCAGCTCCACCATCTCGTCGGTCATCATGTCGCCGCGCACGTGACAGTAGTAGGGGAGGCCGATCTCGCGTCGATAGAGCTCGCCGAATTCGCGCAGCCACCGGGTGCTGTAGACGAAGATGCTCTCCCGGAAGCCGATCACGTGCAGCGGGCCGTGCGCTCGGACTTCGCACAGCTCGCGCACGACGTTCTCGGGGCTCCGGATGCGCACCTTCTTCCAGCTGGCGCCGTAATGGTCGACCAGCGATGGGTTGAAGCAGTAGCTGCACGGGAAGGGACAGCCGCGGTTGGTGGTGAACGACTTGAGCGGCCGGAGGCGCAGGCTGTCCTCGTACTCGTACAGAAGCTCGCGCGGCGGGAACGGGATCGAATCCAGATCGCGTCGCAGCGGCCGGGCCGGGTTCCGGTAGATGCGCCCGTCGTGCTTGACCCAGAGATCCTGGATGAAACGGTGGTCCCGTCCGGCCGCGAGCGCGTCCGCCAGCTCGACCGCGGCGTCCTCGCCCTCGCCGCGGCAGATGACGTCGAGGCCGCGCGTCTGGATCACCTCCGGGAAGTAGGTCGGGTGCGGGCCGCCCATCAACGTGAGGCAGTCGGGGTGCAGCGTCTTGAGGTGCGCGCCGAGGCCGAGGTAGTAGCGATGCAGCCCGGTCGTCGCGCCGAAGGCGATCACGCGCGGCCGGAAGCGCCGGACCTCGTCGGCGACGTCGTTGCCGCGCGTGCCGACGAAGCGGCACTCGTGCCCCGCCTCGGCCAGGCAGCCGGCGACGTACAGCGCGCCGAGCGGCTCTGCTCCCTCGATCTCCTTCACCACGAACAGGACCTTGATCCCCACGCGGCGATATTACCGCCGCCGGCGCCCGATCCGCGTGCGGCGTCGCCCGCGGTTATTCGTTCCAGGTCGCGACCGCGCGCGGTGTCAGCAGCGCCGGCCCGATGTGGATCCGCTGCGGCCCGGCCCAGAACACGCGATCGTCGGCGGCCACGGCGGGCAAGGTCAGCGGCAGCGGCGCGGCGCGATCGTCCACGCCGTCGATGACGACGACCCGCGCCTCACCGTTGCTCCGTTCGATCCAGGCGACCGCGCGGCCGTCCCGGCGCCAGATCGGGGGCGCCAGCACGAAGACGTTTCCGTCCGCCGTGCGCACCCGCCGGCCGTCGACATAGACGGCGCCGCCGATCACCTCGGCGACGTGGCGCCCGCAGGGCGAGGCGACGGGGCGCAGCGTCTGCGGCGCACGCTCCGCGCGCCGCCGTGACTGCTTCTGCGCGTGATCGTCGCGGTGGGGCGACGTCTCCGCCCGCCCGCGCCCCCTCGCCTTCGCGGGGAGCAGCATCGCCGCCGCCACCGCCAGCCACAGCGACCCCTTCCGGGTTTTCATCATTCCATGACGCCGGAGCCCTGGAGACCTCGCAAGTTTTGGCCCTGGGGTAGGGATCCTGCGCACATCTGGCAATAAATCGCGCGACTGCCCGGCAATTTACCGGCCGCGGGTTCCGCCGTCAGATTGATAGCTTCGAAGACGCGGAGGCATTGAGCTCACGGTGGTGGACGAAAACGGTCACGGCGGAACAGGCGAATCCGGATCCCATGCGCCCAGTCGTGAATCCACCGTCGGTCGCGTGCCGGGCGCCTGCCCGTCGGCGCCGCCGCGCGCCTGGCGGAGCACAGCCGGCTTCACCCTGGCTTTCCCCTTGCCGGCCTTCGGCGCCACCGCGTCCGGGGCCGTGGTCGCGGCGCCTGCGGTCGAGCTCGCCACAGAGACGGCGGGGGTCGTCGTAGAGGGAATGGATTTTTCCGCGGTCGTGTCGGTAGCCGGATTCCTTTCCGCGCCCGGCGCCACCGACCGCGGATTTTTTTCCGCGCTGGCGGCGGCGGTGTCGCGGCCGGGCGCGGCGCCGCCCGCTGTCCAGTGCCTGGTGACCAGGCCGCCCCCGACCGCGCACAGCACGAAGAAGACCGCCAGCACCGCGTAGCGCGCGCCGCGGGCCCGGCGTTGCGCGCGGATCCGTCCGGTCTCGAACGCGTCGGTCGCCGTCCGATCGGCGGGATCGACGGCCGCCGCCGCGGCTGGCGACGCCGCCAGGTGATCGCCCAGCGACTTGCCTTCGCGCTGGGCGGCCCGCCAGGCCGCCAGCTCCTCCGAGAACAGATCCTGAACGAACGAGGCCAGGTCGACCGTGGACAGCGCGACCCCGGACGTGCGCGCGAACGATTCGAGCGCGACCTGCAGCGCCTGCATGGTCTGGAAGCGATCGTCGGGCTCGGGCGCGAGCGCGCGCATCACGATCTCGGACAGCGCCGGCGGATACGGCCCCATCGCCTCGGGCCAGGTGGGCGGCGCCGCGCGCCCGGTCGCGATCTGGTTCAAGATGTCGAGCTCACTGGCCCCCGAGAACGTGGCGGACCCGGTCGTCAGCTCGTAGAGGATCGCGCCCAGCGCGAAGATGTCGCTGCGTCGATCGACGGATCGGGCCCGGCACTGCTCGGGCGACATGTACGCGAACTTTCCCTTCAGCGTCCCTTCCTGCGTGCGGGTCCGCTGGAAGGCCCACTTCGCGATGCCGAAGTCCGAGACCTTCACCGCGCCGTCGAACGACACCAGAACGTTCGACGGCGAGACGTCGCGATGAACGATGCCCAGCGGTTCGCCGCCCGGCCCCAGGCGTTCGTGGGCGTAGTGCAGCCCCGCCGCGGCGGACGCGACGATCGCCACCGCGTGCGCGAGCGGCAGGGGCTCGCTCGGCCGGCCGGCGCGGCGCGCCTGCGCGCGCAGCATCTCGCGCACGTTCGCGCCGTGCACGTACTCCATCGCGAAGAACGGCGCCTCGCCCTCGGCGCCGACGTCGTAGACCTCGATCACGTGCGGGTGCGTGAGCGTCGCCGACAGGCGCGCCTCGTCGAGGAACATGCGCAGCAGCTCCGGATCCAGCGCGTGCTGCGGAAGGATCCGCTTGAGCACGACCAGCTTCTCGAAGCCCTCGATGCCGACGCCGGGCAGCCGCGCGAGAAAGATCTCCGCCATGCCGCCGACGGCCAGGCGCCGGATCGGTTGATACCGCCCGATGCGTTGGCCGCTGTCGATGACGGTCGCGACAGCCAGCACGGCCTTAGAGTATCAGAGACGACCGGCGCTCCGCCGCGTCTGGTCGTCGGGCCCGAGTAGCGCAACACCGGACGGATGCCAACTTAGACCGTTATTTCAGCTACTTGCGGCGGCCAGATTCTTCAGGCCCTTGATTTGTAGGGGTTTCGCGGTTGCGCAACCGAGCGCGCGTTTCTCGTCGATCGAGCCCCGAAGGCCACGTCACACCTGGGGTTCCTTCTGGACAGGAGTGGCCCCCTTATTGCGTAATCGAGGCTACGAAGGAGAGCGTCACATGAGAGACCAGGCCACGATAAGGACGCTTCGAGGTGCTGCTTGGCTGCTGCCACTCGCCGCATTGGCGAGCAGCTGCGGAGATCACAACAACACGCC
>DATFXS010000233.1:0-12456 GCA_035315605.1 Polyangia bacterium | reverse complement strand
GGCAATCAGCAGAAGTTGGTGCTCGCCAAGTGGCTCGCGGCGCGCTGCCGCGTCCTGATTCTCGACGAGCCGACCCGCGGCGTGGACGTCGGCGCAAAAGCGGAAATTCACGCCCTCATCGGCCGGCTCGCCGCCGAAGGGACGGGCGTGTTGCTGATCTCCAGCGAGCTGCCGGAGTTGGTGTCGCTGTCGACCCGCATCCTCGTGCTGCGCGATGGACGCCTGGTCGGTGAGCTCGCGCGCGCGCAGGCGGATCAGGAAACGTTGATGCGCATGATGGCGGGGCTGGATCCTGGTGGCACGCGCCTGCGCGCCTGACCACTTATCCACAGCCTTCGCAAACTATCCACAACGAGATTCCCGGACGTTTCCAATCTATTTCGTGGCCGTTTCCTGCGCGCAAAATCTCGACCCTTAGAGCAATATCGATCTTTACAGCACGACCACAGCGCGATTACGGTGCCCCCCGTAGTAAGTCAAGAACTGAAAAACCACTGAGGGGGTACCACTGATGCGACTTCGTGCATGCATCCTCGCGATTGCAGTCGTCACGCCACTGCGCGCCTTTGCGCAGACGCCCGCGCCGCCGGCCGAGGCCGCGCCGCCACCCGCAGCACCTCCGCCGGCCGCGGTCCCCGCGCCGCCCCCGGCTCCACCGCCCGCTGCCCCCGCTGCTGCGCCCGCGCCCGCGCCCGCGCCCGCTGCGCCGGCCGGTCCCGCGCCCAAGTTCACGTTCGGCGGCCTCGCCGACACGTACTGGATGTACTACTTCAACCCGGCTACCGGATCGAACTCGACGGCTGGCCCGAGCGCGCGTGCCTTCGACACCAACGGCAACAGCATCACGCTCGCCCTCGCGAAGGTGTCGATGAACGCGGCGCTCGATCCGGTGACGTTGCAGGTCGACGTCGGCTACGGCACCGTGGCTTCGATCATCAACTCGAACAACGGGGGCCCGGCGGCGGCGGCCGGCGCGCCTTGGCCCGGTAGCTTCATGATCGAGCAGGCCTACGGCAACGTCGCGCTGCCGGGGAACTTCTCGCTCGACTTCGGTAAGTTCGTCACCACGGCGGGCGCCGAGGTGATCGAGGCGAACAAGAACTGGCTCTACTCGCGTTCGATCCTGTTCAACGTCATCCCGCTGGTCCACACGGGCGCGCGCGCCAACCTGAAGGTCAATGACAACCTGACCCTGCAGGCCAGCCTGGTGAACGGGTGGAACAACGATCCCGATCTGAACGCCTGGAAGACCATCGGCCTCAACGCGTCGATCACGGTGAACCCGATGGTCAGCATCATCCCGACGGTCTACGTCGGGAAGGAGACGGCGCAGCCGGCCGGGGTGAGCACCCCGGGCGACACCCGCTTCCTCGTGGACCTGGTCGTGCCGATCACCGTCAACGACAAGGTCGGCCTCAACCTGAACGTCGACTTCATCGACGCGCCGAACTTCTTCCCGTTCGGCGTGAACTCGCCGACGCCCGACAACAGCAGCAACTACATCTTCGGCGTGGCGGCGATGGGCCGGTTCGTGCTCGCCCCGCAGGCCTACCTGGCCGTACGCGGCGAGTTCGTGCGCACGCACATCGGCGAGGGCGGCGCCAGCGTGAACAACAACATGGGCGAGGGCACGGTGATGCTGGGCGTGCCGCTCGGCAAGAACTTCGAGCTTCGTCCCGAGCTCCGGGGCGACTTCTCGGGCGACGCGATCTTCGCGGGCGGCGGCGCTGCCGGCAAGAAGAACCAGTTCACGGGCACGCTCGCCGCGCTCACGTTCTTCTAGGATTCACTCACCCGTCGAATCGAACAGGGCCCGCGTTGCCGAAAGGCAGCGCGGGCTTTTTTTATGATTCCGGCTACGTCGTCAGACGCAGGAGATCGTTGAGCACGCCGGCGGCGGTGACGGCGGGGCCGGCGCCGGGGCCGGTGATGACGAGCGGGTTCTTTCGGTAGCGGACGGTCGTGAAGGCGACCTGGTTGTCGGTCCCCTTGAGGCCGAAGAACGGGCTGCCGCGGTCGACGGTCTCGAGGCCGACCGAGATCTTGTCCTTGCTGACCGAGGCGACGTAGCGCAGCGTCCCGGCCTTCGCCTTGGCGGCGGCGGCGCGCTTGGCCCAGTCGGCGTCCATGTCGGGCAGGCGCGCCACGAACGCGTCGCGCGGCATCGCGCGCAGCGCCTGCGGCACCAGCGATTCGACCGCGACGTCCTCGGGCTCGCCCGCGAAGCCGAGCAGCCGCCCCAGGATCAGCGCCTTCCGGCCGACATCGGCGCCCGACAGATCGTCGCGCGGATCGGGCTCGGTGTAGCCGAGCTCCATCGCGCGCCGGAGCGCCTGCGAGAACGACTTGCCGCGCTCGACCTCGGTCAGCACGAAGCCGAGCGTGCCCGACAGGCAGCCCTCGATCTTGAGGACCCGATCGCCCGATTCGACCAGCTTGCGGTAGGTGTCGAAGATCGGCAGCCCGGCGCCGACGGTCGCCTCGGTCAGCATGCGCTGGTTTGCGGCGGCGACCTTCTCCCACAGCTGGCTCGATTGCCGCCGCGGCCCCGCCAGCGGGCGCTTGTTGGCGAGCACCACGTCCATGCCCGCGTCGACGGCGGCCAGCACCAGCGGCGTGGTGTCGTCGGCGGTCAGGTCGACCAGGATCGGGTTGGCGAGCGCGTGCTGCGACAGCACGGTCAGCGCGTCGGCCGGCTTCGCGCGCCGGCCGCCCCGCACGTCGGCCAGGCTCCGGCCGGCCTGCTTACTGTCGGCCAGCTCGCCGACCGCGCGCGCGGTCAGGCCCGCCGGCTCGAACACGAACCCGCTGGTGTCGATGGCGGCGGCGAGGCGCAGCTTGCTGGTGCCGTTGCCCTTCGCGCCGGGCGGCTTCTTCATCCCCTTGGCCATGATGCCGGCCAGCGCGCGCCCGATCTGCCCGAAGCCCAGCAGCACGACGTCGCGGTGGGCCGCGCGCGTGACCGCGCCGCCGCCGATCTTCGCCAGCTGGAACGCCGCGTGGACCGCGCGCTGGGCGGGCGCGACGTCCTTCGAGGCGACGACGAACGAGATGTTCAGCTCAGACGATCCCTGGGCGATGGCGACGATGTTGATGCCCGCGTCGGCGAGGGCGGCGAACACGCGCGCCGCGATGCCGAGGTGCCCCGCCATCCCCAGCCCGACGACAGCCACTGTCGCCAGGCCGTCCTGGACTTCGATCCCGTCGATGTCCTTGCGGCCGATCTCGTCGTGGAACTCCTCGAGCAGGCGGGTGCGCGCCCGCTTGCCGGCGCCGCTCGGGACCGAAAAGCAGATCGACTGCTCCGACGATGACTGCGAGATCAGCGAGACGCTGATCCCCTCGCGGTGCAGCGCCTCGAAGGTGCGCGCCGCGATCCCCGGCACGCCCAGCATGCCGTTGCCGGCGACGGTGATCAGCGCCTGACCGCCGGCCGCCGACAGCGCCTTGACCGGATACTTGTCCAGCGTCCGGCGCGCCGAGATCTCGGTGCCCGGCGCGGTCGAATCCGCGAACGGTCGCACGAACACCGGCACCTGCCGCCCGGCGACGGGGATCAGCGCGCGCGGGTGCAGCACCTTCGCGCCGTAGTAGGCCAGCTCGGCCGCCTCGCGCAGGTGCAGCTGCGGGATCACGCGCGCGTCGGGGACCACGCGTGGGTCGGCGGTCAAAAGGCCGGGGACGTCCTTCCACAGCGACACGGCGCGCGCCGCGAGCGCGCGGCCGACCAGCGTCGCGGTCAGATCCGAGCCGCCGCGGCCCAGGGTGGCGACGGCGCGCTCCTCTGTGGCCGCGCCGCTGTCGTCTTCGATGCGTGCGCTGCCGATGAAGCCGGGCACGACCGGGACCTTGCCGGCGGCGACCAGCGGCTGAAGCTTCTTGCGCACGGCCAGGTCCGTCAGCGCCAGGTTCGGCGACGCGCCGCCGAACGGCCCCTCGGTGAAGACGATCTCGGTGGCGTCGACGTAGACCGCGGGGGTGCCGGCCGCGGTCATGGCACCCGCGAAGATCTGGGCCGACAGCCGCTCGCCGCGGCTGACCACGAAGTCGCGCGTGCGCGGCGTCAGCTCCTTGAGCGCGGCCAGGCTCGACAGCAGCGCCGCCAGCTCGTCGAACGATCGGTCGATCTCCTCCCCGACGGCGGACGCCGCGCCTTTCTTGCCGCCCGCCACGGCCGCCTTGGCGATCTTCTGGTAACGCGCGCGCAGCGCCGCCACGTCGCGGTCGATGGTGGCGCCGCGCTCACCCGCGACCGCGCGCGTCGCCAGGCCCAGCAGGGCGTCCGTGATCCCGCCCGGAGCCGACACCACCACGACCGGCGCGTCGGCGCGCCCCTTGACGATCGCGACCGCATGGCGGTAGGCGTCGCCGTCCGCGAGCGATGCGCCCCCGAACTTGTGCACTTCGACGACCGGTTTCTTTGCGCTCATGCGACGGGCAAAGAGATATCGTATGGGTTAGTTTCAGTCCATGTCCCGCTCCGTTTTCCGCTGCATCACCGGCTGTGCCGGCGACTACCCGCTGGACGAGGTGATCTACAAGTGCCCGAAATGCGGGGATCTGCTCGAGGTCGTGCACGACATCGAGGCGCTCAAGACCCGCAGCGCGGCATCGTGGATCAAGTTGTTCGACGAACGTTACTTGCGCACCGCCTGGCCCTACGGTTCGGGGGTCTGGGGCAAGAAGGAGTGGGTCCAGCCCCACGTCGCCGACGAGAACGTCGTGTCGATGATGGAAGGGGGGACCAACCTCCTCTGGGCCGAGCGCTACGGCAAGAGCATCGGCCTCCCCGAGCTGTGGGTGAAGCAGTGCGGGGTCTCGCACACCGGGTCGTTCAAGGATCTCGGGATGACGGTGCTGGTGTCGACGGTCAAGCAGATGATCACCGACGGCAAGCCGATCCGGGCGGTCGCCTGCGCGTCCACCGGCGACACGTCGGCCGCGCTGGCGGCCTACGCGGCGGCGGCGGGCATTCGCGCCATGGTGATCCTGCCGCGCGGCAAGATCTCGACGGCTCAGCTGGTGCAGCCGCTGGCGAACGGCGCGGTCGTGCTGGCCGTCGACGGCGACTTCGACGCCTGCATGGAGATGGTCAAGCGGCTGGCCGAGGAAGAGGGGGTCTACCTGGCCAATAGCATGAACAGCCTGCGGGTCGAGGGGCAGAAGACCGTCTCGATCGAGATGGTCCAGCAATTCGACTGGGGCGTTCCGGACTGGGTGGTGATCCCGGGCGGCAACCTCGGCAACGTCAGCGCGCTGGGCGCTGGCTTCCTGATGATGCAGGAGCTGGGCGTGATCCAGAAGCTGCCGCGCATCTGCGTCGCGCAGGCCGAGTCCGCCAACCCGCTCTACCGCGCGTACAAGGCGGGCTGGGACAAGTTCGAGCCGCTCACCGCCCGGCCGACGCTGGCGTCCGCGATCCAGATCGGCAACCCGGTCAGCGTCAAGAAGGCGATCCGCACGCTGCAGAAGTTCAACGGCGTCGTCGAGCAGGCGTCGGAGCCGGAGCTGGCAGACGCGGCCGCCGCGGCGGATCGGACCGGCCTCTTCAACTGCCCACACACGGGCGTCGCGCTGGCGGCGCTGGAGAAGCTGGTGAAGCGCGGCGAGATCAAGAACACCGATCGCACCGTGGTCGTCAGCACCGCCAACGGCCTCAAGTTCACCGACTTCAAGGTCCGCTACCACGACGGCGAGCTGCCCGAGGTGCCGAACCCCAAGCACGCCAACCACCCGGTGCTGCTGCCCAACGACTACGCCGTCATCCGCGACGCCGTCCGCCGCGCCCTCGACAATTAGCTAAATCGACAACATTTAGCTAATATTGCCGACGCGGCTATGGCGAAGCGTGTCAGCGCGACCGTGGCGAAGAATCAGCTCGGGCAGATCCTCAAGATGGCCCAGGACGAGCCAGTCTACATCGTCAAGCATGGCAAGGCGCAGACGGTGGTGATCGCCGCCGATGCTTACGAGAACCTCGTCACGCAAGCCCGGGATCGGGATGACACCCGGTTGGCGGCGCTCCGCGCAGAGTTCGACGCAATGTACGCGTCGATGCAGACGAAACGTTCGCGCAAGCGGGTGGACGCGCTGCTCAAGGCGTCCGCCGCTCAGCTGAACAGAGCTGCGGCGCACAGGATCCGAAAGGCGCGTGGCTAGCCGGCGCGGGCGAATCGTGGTTGTCGCCGGAACGAACGGTGCCGGAAAAAGCTCGATCGTCGGCGGTTTTCTACCGCAATCGGGTTCCGACTATTTCAATCCAGACGCGTTCGCAGCCAGGCTCGTTGGCATCGGCAAGCCGCTAGCAGAGGCAAACGCCGTGGCATGGCGGTTGGGCTACGATCGATTGAGGACGGCAATCGATCGCGGTGACCGTTTCACGTTCGAGACCACACTGGGAGGCGACAGCATCGTTGCCGAGTTGCATCGAGCGCTGAAGCTTCGGCGCGACGTCCGTGTGTTCTACCTCGGGTTGTCGTCCGTCGAGCTCCACATTGCTCGCGTCAGGGCCCGCGTTGCGCGTGGCGGCCACGACATCCCGCCGTCGAAGATCCGCGAGCGATATTCCAGAAGCCTCGCAAATCTTGTTACGCTGATCGGAAAGGCCTCGACCATCCAGGTGTTCGACAACAGCATCGAGACCATGGACGGCGTCCCGAATGCGACACTGATCTTTCGGATGCGTGGCCGCAAGATCGTGGAACCATCGCGGGTCCGCTTGTTGACGACGTGCCCCGAGTGGGCGAAGCCGATCGTCGCGGCCGCGATCCGCGCGGGCAGAGCTGGGTGGTGATGAAGACCGGGCGCACCGCCGGGATTCTGTTCATCGCCTTGGGATTTGTCCTGACGCTGCTCTTGCAGCGGAGCTTTCTCGTCCAGTCGGACGAGGGCTACACGCTGAACGCCGCCTGGCAGATGTGGAACGGGATGAAGATGTACGACGACTTCCGGCTGTTCGTCGCGCCGGGCGCCGGATACGCGGTCTTCCTCGCCTGGAAGCTGGCGGGCGGTCCCAGCTTTCTGGCGGCGCGCGCGCTGTCGCTGGCCTTCGCGTTCTCGTCGTCCGTCGCTGTCTTCCTGATCCTGACCCGCCGGGGCGTGCGGGCCGCCGTGCTCGCGGTGTCGGTCGCCGCCTGGGCGATCGCGGGCGCGCAGTACGTGATGCTGAATCACAACACGTTCAGCAGCTACGCGGCGGCCTGGTTGCTGTTTCTGCTGGTGCGCGCCGCCGACCGCGAAGGCGGCAGCGGCCGCCGGTGGCTCGTCGATCACGCGCTCATCGGGGTGGCCGCGGGCGCCGTGTTCCTGTTTCACCAGACCAAGGGCCCCGCGGTGCTGCTGGCGAGCATCGCTCTCGTGCTGTCCTGGGCCCGCGGCGCGCGGCGCGTGCAGGCGGCCGCCGCGGTCGTGGCCGGCTTCGCGGCCGTCGTCGCGCCGTTGTTGCTTGTCTGGAGACCATCCGTTCTCGTGCGCGAGTGGTTCATCGTTCCGCTGTCGAACGACTACCTGGGGCACACCGGGGCGTCGCGCCCGCTGGCCGTCGCGTGCGTCTTGGTGGTCGTCGGGATGGTGGCCGTCGCGATGTTGCTCCGCGACCGGACGCTGATGGCGGTCGCCGCCATCCAGACAGCCCTGCTCGCCAGCATCATCCACAACGTCGAATCCCGACACGTCGCCATCAATTCGTTTCCGCTGATCGTGTTCGTGCCGCTGGCCCTCCGGCAATACGCGGCGCGGACGCGGCCGTCTGCCGCACCGCCCGTCTCGCAAGGCGTGTTGACCACGTTCGGCATGGCGTTGATCGTCATGTTCGCGTTCGGGATCGCGCTGCCGAACGGCCGTCCCGTCTTCAAGGAGAGCACGCTTTACGTCGACTTCATCAGGCGGGTGCCGCGAAACATCTTCCCGAGCCCGCGCGTCGCTGCCGCACGCGCGATCTACGCGGGGCCGTTCATGCCGGGGCTTTATTTCGCGCTCGGCAAGAGCAATCCGTTCTTCGTCTCCGAGACCGTCGTCTGCGACCCCGCCTGCCAGCAGCGACTGGTCGCGCAGCTCGCCGACGTCAAGCCGGAGATCGCGTTCCTGAACTACACGATGATCCGGCACCTCGGCTACCAAGACGACAATCCCGTCGACGCCTATTTCCGCGATCGCTACGTCCTGTGCGGCCCGACCGCATATGAAGGGATGATCGTGCGCGCCGTCTCCCCGGGCTGGTGCCCGTGAGCCGGGCGCTCGTCATCCTGGGCCTGGCCGCCGCCCTGATGCTGCTGGTGACGCAGAGCCGGATCATCCAGTCCGACGAGGGCCACACCCTGGTCGCCGCCTGGAACATGTGGAACGGCCGGCGGATGTACGACGACTTCCGCTACTTCTTCGCCCCGGGATCCGCGTACGGCGTCTACTGGCTGTGGAGATCGATCGGCAGCCCGAGCTTTCTTCCCGCCCGCGTGCTGTCGCTGCTGCTCTTGTTCTCCTCCATCGTGGCGCTGTACCTGCTCCTGGCCAGGCGCGGGATCCGGGGCTTCGGCCTGGCGCTGGCGCTGGTCGGGTGGGTGATCGCCAGCGCGCAGTACCCGCCCCTCAACCACAACACGTTCAGCACCTACGCCGCGGCCTGGCTCCTGCTGCTGTTCGTCCGCGCCCAGGAGCGCAGCCGTGACGGCGTCGACCGCCCGATCGATCACTTGCTGGT
This sequence comes from Polyangia bacterium, assembly GCA_035315605.1. Classification (GTDB taxonomy): domain Bacteria; phylum Myxococcota_A; class Polyangia; order Fen-1088; family Fen-1088; genus JADGRB01. The sequence goes on along the minus strand of DATFXS010000233.1, from coordinate 3,761 downwards.
CGGCGTCGCGGCCGGTGCGGTGACGCTCTTCTTACAGACCAAGGGGCTCATGCTGCTCGGGATGACCGGCGCGTTCACGCTGCTCGCGGCGCGCGGCCGGCGCGGCCTCGTCGCTGCGGCCGCGGTCGCGGTCGGCGCTATCGTCGTGCTGGCGCCGCTCTTGCTGCGCTGGCACCTTTCGGTGCTGATTCGCGAATGGTTCATCGTGCCGCTCACGGGCCAGTACCTGGCCCACAGCAGCGGCTCGGCGGCCCTGGCGATCGCGTGTCTCGGGCTGGCGGCGGCGATGGCGGCGGTCGCGATCTGGCTGCGCGATCGCACGCTGATCGCCGTCGCCGCCGTGCAGGCCGCGCTGATCGCCAGCATCCTCTACAACGTCGAGCGCAGCCACGTCGCGATCAACACCTTCCCGCTGTTCGCGTTCGTGCCGCTGGCGTGGCACCGGTACGCGCAGCGACGGCGGCCGGCGGGCGCCCCCCCCGCGGCGGAGAAGCTCCCGGCCCCGGTGGCGATGGCGATCATCGTCGTGACGTTCGCGGCGGCGATGGCCACGCCGGCCGGCCGCCGCACCTTCGAGGGGAGCACGCTTTACGTCGACTTCGTCCGGCGCCTGCCGCGCAACATCTTCCCCCAGCCCCGGGTGGCCGCCGCGCACGCGATCTACGCGGGGCCGTTCCTGCCGGGGTTCTACTACCTGCTGGGCAAGCCGAATCCGTTCTCCGTCTCCGAGGCGACGGTCTGCAACGACGCCGCCTGCCAGCGGCACCTCCTCGCCGAGGTTCAGTCGATTCGCCCCGAGATCGCGTTCCTCTCCTACGACATGGTCCGTCACTTCAACTACGACCCGAACAACCCCGTCGACGCCTACCTCCGCGACCACTACATCAAGTGCCCGAACGCCGACTACGAAGGCCTGATCGTCCGCGCGATCGATCCGAGCTGGTGTCCGTAGGTGCTCCGCACGCTCAACTCTTCGGCGGGGGCGGGACGGCCGACCGAACAGCCGTCCCTCCCGCTCGTCTCAGAGCAACGCTTAGCTCCGTCCGGAAGCCGCCCATGCAGTTAGAACCGACTAAGTCGGCGCGCGACGTCAGGACGACTGGCGCAGCGCGGCCTGAAACTCGGGTGAGCGGAACGCCGTGTTCGCGTGCTCGGCCAGATCTTGCAGCGCGGCGCGGAACATCCTGACCAGTCCGTTGCCGACCGTGGCGATGACGCTCGCCTCGCCCCGGGCGTCGGTGTGCCAGACGCGGCGGCCGCCGCGATCGAAAAGGTCGTAAGCGACGACGATGACCCCGTGCTTGACGTTCGGGCCGTCCATCCAGTACTCGCGAACGGAGGCGATCAACGTCGGGCTGCCCGTCCGCACCAACACGCCGGCGTGCGCCAGGGCGTCAGTCGTGGCAGCGCCGACGGTGCCGGTGACGGTCTCCGCGCTGGTCGCGTTGACCGGGCGCCCGCTGTAGTTGCGCGGCCCCGGGTAAATTCCGCCGGAAGAACTGTAGATGGTTCCGATCCGCTCCGTTCGGCCGCCGTGGTCGTCGTCGCGGTCGTTGCTGACATGCAGCGCCACGCTCGCCGTCGGTGCCGGCGACGCGGTCGCGGACGGCCGATAGTCGATCGCCAGCGGGCCGCAACCCGCGACGAACACCGCGGCCGCGGTGATCAGAACCGACTTCACGTCTCTCCCTACGGCACCGGCCATGTTTCGGGCCGGATGTTCTGGCGGAGCGGCGGCAGAAGCAAGGGCGGGGCCACGGTCGGGACCGTTGGCCGGACCCATCGAAAGGCTTTACATCCGACGCACCGAACCGGTAGCGTACGCGTACACCTACACTGTGCTACAGTGAGCCGTTTGGCTGGATTTTGGAAGTCTTACCCATGAAATCGGCAGCTCCTCCACCCGCGCAAGGCCTCTACGATCCCCGGTACGAGCACGACTCCTGCGGCGTCGGCTTCGTCGTCGATCTGAAGGGGCGAAGGTCCTCGGGCATCGTCAAGAACGCGCTCGAAGTCCTCCTCAATCTGCAGCACCGCGGCGCCTGCGGTTGCGAGAAGAACACCGGCGACGGCGCGGGGATCTTGATGCAGGTCCCGCACAAGTTTCTCGCGGAAGCGGTCCGCGCGATCGGCATCACGCTGCCGCCCGCCGGCCAGTACGGCGTCGGCGTCGTCTTCCTGCCCGCCGACCCGGGCAGCCGCGCGGCCTGCGAGCACCTGTTCGAGAAGGTGGTCCGCGACGAGGGCCAGACCTTCCTCGGCTGGCGCGAGGTGCCGACCGACAACGGCATGATCGGCCCGACCGCCAAGCGATCGCAGCCCGTCATCAAGCAGCTGTTCGTCGGTCGCAACAGTAACGATCCACATTGCACCGACGACGACGCGTTCGAGCGCAAGCTGTACGTCATCCGGCGGCGCGCGCGCCACGCCGTCCGCCGCCTGGAAGTGCCGGAGAAGGCCAACTTCTACATCCCCAGCCTGTCGTCGCGGACGATCGTCTACAAGGGGATGCTGAATTCGGATCAGCTGCCCGCGTTCTACCCCGACCTGCGCGACGACCGCGTCGAGTCGGCGCTGGCTCTGGTGCACTCGCGCTTCTCGACCAACACGTTCCCCAGCTGGTCGCGCGCGCATCCCTACCGCCTGATCGCGCACAACGGTGAGATCAACACGCTGCGCGGCAACGTCAACTGGATGCACGCGCGCGAGAGCATGTTCAAGTCGGGCCTGTTCGGTGACGACCTGCAGAAGTGCATTCCCGTCATCGACACGGAGGGCAGCGACTCCGGCATGTTCGACAACGTCGTCGAGCTGCTGATGCTCGCGGGGCGCAGCCTGCCGCACGCGATGATGATGATGATCCCCGAGCCGTGGTCGAACCACGAGTCGATGCCGCAGGAGCGCAAGGACTTCTATGCGTTCCACGGCTGCCTGATGGAGCCGTGGGACGGGCCGGCGGCGGTGGCGTTCACCGACGGGATCCGCATCGGCGCCACGCTGGACCGCAACGGCCTCCGCCCGTCGCGCTACTACGTCACCAAGGACGGCCTGGTGGTGATGGCGTCCGAGGTCGGCGTGCTCGACATCCCGCCCGAGCGGATCCTCGAGAAGGGGCGCCTGCAGCCGGGCAAGATGTTCCTGGTCGACACGTCGCAGGGGCGGATCATCGGCGACGAAGAGCTGAAGCGCGAGATGGCGGCGGCGGCGCCCTACGGGCAGTGGCTGAAGGAGAACATGGTCGACATCGGCGCGCTGCCCAAGCCGGCGTCGGTGATCCCGCCCGATCACGAGACCGTGCTGCGCCGGCAGGAGACGTTCGGCTACACGACCGAGGACCTCAAGGTGCTGATGGCGCCGATGGCGGCGGACGGCGTCGAGGCGAACGGGTCGATGGGGACCGACACGCCGCTGGCCGTGCTGTCGGAACGGCCGCAGCTTCTCTACAACTACTTCAAGCAGCTGTTCGCTCAGGTGACGAACCCACCCGTCGACGCCATCCGCGAAGAGATCATCATGGCGGTCGACACGTCGATCGGGCCGGAGGGGAATCTGCTCGAGCCGACGCCGCAGTCGGCGCGCCAGATCAACCTGCCCACGCCGGTCTTGCGCAACGAGGAGCTCGAGAAGCTGCGCAACCTGAACGGCAAGAACGGATCGCACGGGTTCAAGAGCATCACGCTGCCGACGCTGTTCAACATCGCCGACGGCGGCGAGGGGCTGGCGGGCGGCGTCGAGGAGCTGCGCGCGGCGGCCAGCAAGGC
>DATFXS010000232.1:0-4966 GCA_035315605.1 Polyangia bacterium | reverse complement strand
GGGGGCGCCCGCCGCGCGGTCGTCAACGTGTTTCATCGCGGCGACATGGTTCAGGCGGTCCTGGGAGATCGTTCGTCGAGCGGGCACGGCAGCTCGGCCGTCGACATCGCCATCGCCTATTCGGTCGAGACCGAGCTGCTCGGGACGGGCGGCGGCCTCGCCAAGGCGCGCCCGCTGTTCGAGGCCGGGCCGCTCCTGGTGATGAACGCCAAGGTCGTGGCCGATCTCGATCTGCGGGCGCTCTGGGCGGCGCACGCGGGCGGCGGCGCGGTCGCGACCATGCTGCTGCGCGACGATCCCGAACCGCGGCGATGGGGCGCGATCGGCGTCGATGCGACGGGTCGGGTCGTCAGCATCCTGGACGCGCGCTCGCCGCGGCCGCCGGAGGGAGCGGTGACCGAGCGGATGTTCACCGGCATCCACGTGCTGGAGCCCGCGCTGCTCGACCGACTGCAGCCGGTCGTCTGCGACGTGATCCGCGACGCGTACATTCCGGCGCTGCGGTCGGGCGAGACGATCGCGGCCGTCACGCACGCCGGTTATTTCGCCGAGCACTCCACGCCCGAGCGCTACCTGGCCGGGAACCTGGCGCTGCTGCGCGATCCGGCGCTGCTGCGCGATCCGCCCGGCCCTCTCGTCGGCGTCGATCCGGCGTCGGCGATCGATCCGGGCGCGCAGGTGATCGCGCCGTGCCGCATCGACGCGGGCGCGATCGTCGAGGCGGGCGCGACGGTGGGTCCCGACGTGGTGCTGGGCGGGGGCGCGCGCGTCGCCTCCGGCGCGCGCGTCGAACGCGCGGTCATCTGGCCGGGCGCGGTCGCGACCGGCGTCGTCGCAGACGCCATCGTCACGCCGAGCGGCACCGTCGCGTTGTAGCCTCGCGAACGTAACGGCAACGTGACATGACGGGCGGCCGTCCCACCGGACACTGCCGCCGTGTTTCGGCGGCTCGGGTTTTCGTTGGCGGTGGTGATCGTCTCGACGATCGCCGGTGCGCGTAGCGCGCGCGCGTTTTCGGCGGGGGTCGTCGGCAACTGCGCGTCGTGCCACACCGGCGGCGTCACGACGCCCGTGACGTTCAACGCCGACAACCTGTGCCTCACGTCCGGAATGACGACGACCATCAACGTGAGCGGAAACGTCGTCAGCGGCGGATCGGCCGGGCTGGACCTGGCGATCGCCTCGGGGCCGGGATCGTTCGCGATCGGGGGACCCAACGCGGCCGGCACGAAGATTTCCGGCGCGGACGTCACGCAGTCGATGGCGAAGCTTGGCAGCCCGACGGTGAGCTTCTCGGCGATCTTCGTCGCGCCGAGCGTGTCGGCCACGACCACCGTGCAGCTGCACGTCTTCTTCCTCGGGGCCAACAACGACGGCACGCCGACCGGCGACAGCACCAATCAGGCGAACCTGACCTTGACGGTGGCGCCCGCGCCCACCTGCGGACCCGGCGGCTGCGGGACGATCACGAACGCCTGCGGCGCGTCGGTGAACTGCGGCAATTGCGCACCGCCCGGGGTCTGCGGCGGCGGCGGAGTTCCCAACATTTGCTGCACACCGATCACCTGCGCCGGAAAGGCGTGCGGCAGCGTGCCGGACGGCTGCGGCGGCGTCCTCAATTGCGGCATCTGCCCGGGCGGGCAGAGGTGCAACGCGCAGTTCCAGTGCGTCGCCCCGCCCCCGCCCTCGGTCCCGGCGCTCGGCGGCGTCTCGCCCTTCCTTCTCGGCGCCATCTTGCTGCTGGCGGGCGCGATCGGGATCGCGGGCAGACGGCGCCCCGGCTGACCGAGGTCAGGCCGGCTTCGACCAGAGGCCGGCGATCGGGTCGCGGATCGCGGCGGTCGTAGGATCGTAGCCGGGCGCGGCGGTCGGGTCGTAGCCGAAGGCCCGCGCGATCGCGCCCCAGAAGCTGTTGACCGTGTACGTGCCGCCGGTCTTGTACTGGCCGACGGCCATTCCCAGCTTCTTGCCGCCGAAGATCATCGCCGGGATGTTGCTGCGATCGTGATTGAGCTGACCGACCTCGGTGATGAACGGGATGATCGTCGTGTCGAGCAGCGGGTTGCCGAAGGCGTCGAAGGAATCCTTCCACAGCTTCAGGTTCTCGGCGTGCCGAGCGAAGTACCAGGTCTCGACGTTGAACAGGAAGCGGATGGCGGGCCCGCCGAGATCATCGGGCGTCTTCCCCGTCGTCGCGATGCTGCTGCCGACCGAGCGACTGGTGGCGTAGTGCTGGTAGAGGCCGGTCGGGTCGCCGGGGTACATGCCCTGGAAGGCGACGTGGCTCGTTCCCGGCGCCCAGAGGAACGTTCCGCAGCGGATGATGTCGCAGAGGAAGGCAGCCCGGAAGACTTCCATGTGCAGCCGACCCACGGTCTCGTGGGTCGCCATGTCGTTGGTGGAGCCGTTCGTCGGGCTCCCGGCGTTGCCGTGGCTGCCCGACGTGTAGTCCGGCGGGCCCGAGATGTCAGGCGGCGGGCCCGGCGTCGTCGGGCACGCGCCGTTGCCGGTGCCGGTCACGACCGGGTATTGCTTGTTGATGGCGTTGATGAGCTGTTGCTCGACGCTGCTGACGGCGTCGTAATGATTTTGCAGCTTGGCCCGGGCGTCGCTCGGGCCCATCGTCTTCAGCCGACTGACTTCGTCGAGCGCGAAATCGAGGACACTCCGCTTCCCCACCAGCTGCTTCAGCATCGCGTCCGCGACCGGCACGCCGCCGTCTGCATTGCCGGAGGGCGCGGGGACGAAGCCGGAAAACAGGTTCGTGTACTGCGTGAGGGGGGCGAGCGCCGGCTGGTACGGCGTGTTCTCCGTCCCCGTGGCACCGGTGTAGAGCGTCACCGGCGTCCGGTTGGTCGCGTACGACAGGCACTTCACGGACATCTCACCGACATCGGTGCGCAGGTCGCAGGCCGAGTTCGCGTGGATCGCGCCGCCGCCGGGCGGGGTCAGCGCGGGGACGTTCGCCAGCAGGATCTGATCGACCGATGGGCCGGCCGCAATGGCGTCGTCGGACTCGCCGCGGTTGGTGCGCGTACCGCCGCAGCCGACACCGGTCATGAGGACGACGGTGCCGCCCTCCAGCGCGCCGCCGCCGTTCAGGTTGAGCGCGTTCGTCGCGATCCCGCGAACGGTGATCATGTCGCCGGCGAGGCCGTTCTCGGCGAAGGTTTGCAGGGCGTAGCCGCCGGCGGGGCCCGACGTCGGCTTCCAGAGGGCGTCGTTCTCGCCCGGGACGATCCCGAGGGGCCATTTCGTCACGAGAAACCGCGGCGGCGACTGCGCGGTCTGCGCCGACGCCTCCATGTTGTGGAGCATGATCTTGAGCCCGACGCCGCCGCCGACTGCGCCGAGAAACGCCCGCCGTCTGAACCGGTGCGAGATCATGTACCGCTCACCTCCACCCCGCCCGGCGCTGCCGTCCTGCGGGGCCGGTAGGAAAGCGCCTTCAGGCCCTGGCGGCGGCTCGAAAAATGAGGGCCGACTCACCCCCCAGCCTGAGGCCCGAGGCCCGAGGCCCTTTTGTCAGGCCTTTTCGACCCGGACCGCGACGCAGGTGATGTTGTCGAGGCCGCCGTTCTTGTTGGCGGCGCCGATCAACTTCTCGCAGACCAGGTCCAGATCGTCGTCGCCCATCGCGATCGCCTCGATCTCCTCGTCCTTGATCATGCCGGTCAGGCCGTCCGAGCAGATGACGTACAGGTCGCCCAGCGCGGGCTTGTCGACGAGGACGTCGACCTGCACGGTGTCCTTCATCCCCAGCGCGCGCACGATGACGTTCTTGTGCGGGAACGCCGCGATCTCGTCGGGCGAGAGGTTCTTCATCTTGATGTAGTCGTTGAGCAGCGAGTGATCCTCGGTCAGCTGCTTCATCACGCCGTCGCGTCGCCGGTAGAGGCGGCTGTCGCCGACGTGGCCGACGATCAACGCGCGATCGAGGAACAGCGTCGAGACGACGGTGGTCCCCATGCCGTGGCAGCGCGGATCCTTCTGGGCCTGTTCGTGGATCTTGAGATTGGCCAGCTTGATGGCGGTCACCATCCGGTTGACGTCGTAGCGATGGCCGTGATCCATCTTGAACGGCCAGGTCAGCTGTTGATCGTCCTGGGTCGCCTTGAAGAAGCCGACGATGGTCTCGACCGCCATCCGGCTGGCGACCTCGCCCGACGCGTGCCCGCCCATGCCGTCGGCGACGATCGCCAGGCGTTCGCTCTCGGGCAGGTAGAAGGAGTCCTCGTTGTGGGCGCGCTTCATGCCCACGTTCGAATCCCCCGCGAACCGCACCCTCATCCCATCGAGCGGAAACGAAGAGCTCATTGCTGGCCGCCCATGGTATCGCCGCGTGGGCGGACAATCAACGCGGAGGGCGGCCGGAGGAAATCGATGTGCGGCCCGAGCGAAATCGCGACCGGCTCGTGCGTGCGGTAGAGGTCGCCGTCGATCGTGTAGGCGAAGGCGCCGTTCTTCGACTGCACGTCCATCTGCGAGGCCACGGCGCTGAACGCCCGCCGCTCCGAAATTCCCCGCCCGCGCTGGACCGCCCAGACGTCGATCGACAGCGACATCGGCCGGCCGTGAATCGCCAGGACGCCGAAGCGCTCGGGATCGTCGTCCGCCCGGTGCACCAGCTTGAAGCCGAGGCCCACCTCCCGCACGGTGCCGGCCATCAGGCCGACGAACGCCGTCCGTTCCAGCAACTGCCCGTCGACGCGCACCGACCCCTCGAAGCGCTTGAACAGCCGGCGTATGAACGGTCCATTCCAGATCGCGGAGAAGAAGCCTCGGAACAGAAGCCACGCCGCGCGCCCCGGTCCGTAACCGCTCGGCGCGTAGTACTCGGTCAGGAAGTTCGCGGCCAGCCCGCTGCCGAACAGGAAGCCGAGATCGTCGCCGATGCGCAGGCAGCGACGGCGGATGGTGTCGAGCGGCCGTCCGGCCCGGGCCGCCTCGACGATCGCCTTCAGGA
>DATFXS010000231.1:0-6909 GCA_035315605.1 Polyangia bacterium | reverse complement strand
GTCGTCGTCCAGCGGCAGGTCCGTCGCCGGCGCCTCTGCCGCCGTCTCATCTGCTTCCGCCACCGCCGGCACCGGCGCCGCCAGCGGCTTGCCGGCCGATTTCGCCCCGGCGCCCGCCTTCGCCGCGATCGGCGCGGTGGGCGGCACGTGCAGGTAGCGGAGCGACTGCTCCGCGATCTCCTTGAAGATCGGCGCCGCCACCGCGCCGCCCAGGTGCCCGCCCTGCGGCTCATCCAGGATCACCATGATCACGAGGCGCGGGTCCTCGGCCGGCACCACGCCGACGAACGACGACACCCACTTCGTGGGATCGTAGTGCCCGTTCGCGACCTTCTGCGCCGTGCCGGTCTTGCCCGCCACGGTGTAGCCGTCGATCGCGGCCTGCTTCGCGGTTCCGCCCTGTTCGGTCACGCCACGCATGATGGAAAGCATGGTCCGTGCCGCCGCGGGCGCCATCACCCGTCGCTCGGGCGCCGTGGTCGGGGTCTCGACGCTGCCGTCCGCGGCGACGGTGCGCGCGACGATTCGCGGCTGGCGGTAGATGCCGCCGCCCGCGATGGCCGACACGCCCGCGAGCATCTGCAGCGGCGTGACCGTCAACCCTTGACCGAACGAGACGTTGGCGAAGCCGATGTCGCCCCACTTCTCGACCGGGCGCACGACGCCGGCGCGCTCGCCGGGCAGGCCGACGCCGGTCGGCTTGCCGAACCCGAACCGCGCCAGCGCGTCCGCCAGCCCGTCGCGGCCGAGCTTGCGCGCGATCTTGGTGGCGCCGATGTTGCTGGAGAACTTGAACACCTCGGCGACGGTCAGCACGCCGTGCGGGTGCGTGTCGTGGATCGAATACTTGCCGACCATCATGCGGCCCATCAGGCAGTCGAAGCGGTCGTCCGGTTTGACCACGCCCGCGTCCAGCGCCGCCGCGATCGTGAACGTCTTCATCGTCGATCCCGGTTCGAACGCGTCGGTGATGGCGCGGTTGCGCGCGCCCGCGTCGGCCGCGCTCTGCGGATCGTTCGGGTTGTAGGTCGGCACCGACGTCATCGCCAGCAGCTCGCCCGTGCGCGGGTCCATCATCATCGCGATGGCCGCCTTGGCGTGATGTTCCTCGGCCCCGGCCGCCAGCGCGCGCTCGGTGATGAACGTGAGATAGCGATCGATCGTCAGCACGACGTCGCTGCCGGCGGTGCTGCCCGGCCCGTCGCCCGACCCGTCGCCCGACCCTTCGAGGGCGATGTCGCGGCCGAGCGCGTCGCGCATCCCCTGCACCGACGACGACGTCCCGCGCAGCTGCTTGTCCAGCGCCAGCTCGATCCCCTCGAGCCCATTCCCCTCCGAGCCGGCGTGGCCCATGATCGTCGCCGCCAGCGTCCGGTTGGGGTAGAAGCGCCGCGGCTCGCGCGTGAAGGCGATGCCGGGAAGCCCCAGGGCCTTGACGGCCACGACCTCGTCGGGCGTCACCTTGCGTTTCACCCACGCGAAGAAGCGCCGCTGGCCCAGCTTCTTCTCCAGCTCGGCGCGATCCAGGCCGAGCGCCCGCGCCAGCCGCCGGGCGGCGTCGCGGATGTCAGGGAGCTGGCGCGGGTTGCAGTAGATCGAATCGACGTCGGCGGTCGAAGCCAGCTCGGCGCCGTTGCGGTCGAGGATCCGCCCCCGCCGCGGCGGCAGCTCGATCTCGCGCAGGTATTGCTCCTCGGCCATCCCGCGCAGCCGGTCGGCGTCGCGCACCTGCAGCGTGTAGGCCCGCTTGCCGACGGCGATGAACAGGCACGCCAGCACGACGCCGCAGACGACGATGCGGACGCGGGTCCACCGGGTAATGGCGATGCCGCCGGTCATTTGTGTCCCCGGCTGGCCGATTTGGACGGCGGCGGTGCCGGCTCCGGCCGCCGGCCCAGCGACCCGCCCTCCAGCCGCACGACGTCCTCGGGCGCGGGCGGTCCCATCCCCAGCTTCGCCCGCGCGATGCCGATCACCCGGTCCGGATCCTTCAGCATACCGATCTCGATGTTGAGGCGGCGGCGCTGCTCCTCGAGCTGCGTGTTCGTGCGCCGCTCGCGGCCCAGGGCGTACGCGATCTGGATGCCGTGCATCCGCACGGCGACGTGCGCCAGCGCGCCCACCGTGCAGATCGCGAGCAGGAACGCCCACACGCCGGCGCCGCGCCGGTTACCGAGGTCCGGTTTGACGACTGCGCCCGGGTTCATCGCCTGATCACAGCCTCTCCGCGGCGCGCAGCCGCGCCGACCGTGCCCGCGGATTCCGGCGGCGCTCCTCGTCGCCCGGAACCACGACGTGCTTGGTCAGCAGGCGCAGGCGCGCCGGGCCCGCCGCGCCCCCGCGCCCCGCCAGCTCGCGCAGCCGCCGCTTGACGATCCGGTCCTCGAGCGAATGGAACGCGATCACCACCAGCCGCCCGCCCGGGCGCAGGCAGTCGGCGGCGACCGCCAGAAAGCGCTCCAGCTCGCCCAGCTCGTCGTTGACGGTGATGCGCAGCGCCTGGAACGTGCGGGTGGCGGGGTTCTTGCCGTGCTCGTGGCGCGGCAGCGCGCGCGCGACGATGGCCGCCAGCTTGCCCGTGGTCTCGACCGGTCCGGCGCGCCGCGCGTCGATGATGGCGCGCGCCACGCGCGCCGCGTGCCGCTCCTCGCCATGGTCGCGGATGATGCGCGTCAGCTCCGCCTCGTCGACCCGCCGGAGCAGCTCGGCTGCCGTCTCGCCGGTGGTCGGGTCCATCCGCATGTCCAGCGGTCCGTCCTGCCGGAACGAGAACCCGCGCTCGGCCCGGTCCAGCTGCGGCGACGACACACCAAGATCGACCAGGAAGCCGTCGACCGGAATCATCTCCAGCCGTTCCAGCACCGCCTTCGCCTCCGAGAAGCGGGCGTGCACCAGCGTCACCCGATCGCCGAACGGCTGCAGCCGCTCGCCCGCGGTCGCGAGCGCTGCCGGATCCCGGTCCAGCGCGACCAGCCGACCGTCCGGCGACGAGCGTTCGAGCAGCGCCGCCGCGTGCCCGCCGGCGCCGACCGTCGCGTCGCAGTAGCGACCGCCAGGTTTTGGGGCCAGCCAGGTCATCGCCTCGTCGAGCAAGACCGGCAGGTGCGCGGCGCCGGCCCCGTGACGCGTATCGGCAAGAGGGTCGCGATCTGGCGCGCTCATGAGCGGGTTTTCATTGTTTGCCAAGCCGCCCGGGTGTCAAGTTTTGGCAGGCTAATATTCTTTTTGATTTCAATTAGATAAGTGGTCAGCGCGCGTCCCGCAGCCAAATTGCAGCTCGTCCAGAGATCGTGATGCGACTCACCGACGGAGAATGGGCCGTCAAGTCGGCTAACCCCGCTTGACTAAAGGGTTTGTCGCTGTATCATGTCGCGGCTGTTGTTCGGGAGTTGGACTAAGCCGGTTACCAACTAGGAGACGGGGATGGACGCCAAGTTTTTCGAGATCGACAACAGAATGGAAGCGCTCAGGGGCAAGACCGCCAGCTTCCCTGCGAAGATCCTGAAGGATTACCGAGAGCGCTTGGACGTTTCGTGGATATTTCACGACAACGCGCTCGAGGGCGTCGTTCTCTCGTTCGCCGAGCTCAAGGCCGCCATCGATCAGCGGATCATCAGCGACGTCACGCTGATCCCGATGTATGAGGAGGTCCGGAATCACAAAACCGCGGTCGATTTCGTCCGCGAAGCGAGCGTGGCGAAGAAGCCGCCGGCCGTCGATCTGGATCTGGTGCGCAAACTTTACGCGCTGTTGACGCCGGAAGAGGCGGCGAAGGGTTACCCGTACCGTCGGGAAAACCCCCTGCACCGCCTCTACTATCACGAGATCGCGGCGCCCGAGAAGATCACCTACCGGATGCGGAAGCTCGGCGAGTGGATGGAGTCGGACGAATTCGCCGACTTGCACCCGATCACCCGGGCCGTGAAGGCGCACTTCCGCGTGCTCAGCATCTACCCGTGGACGAAGAACTCGGGCAAGGTCGCGCGCCTGCTGATGAACTTCATCCTGATCAAGCACGGCTATCTGCCGGCCGTGATCCATTCGATCGAGCGCCAGCGCTACTACGAGGTGCTGCGGTTCGAGAACGACGGCCTGATGAACCTGGTCGTCGAGTCGCTCGAGAACAGCATCGAGACGACCGCCAAGTTCCTCGACGAGATCAACGGCCTCCGCGTCAAGCGCGCCAGCTAGACGACGGGCGGTACGGTTCGTCCGGGCGCCGGCCGACGATCCGACCCGCTGGCTGCGCCGGGCCTGCGCTTCCGCTCCTCACGTACCCAAGTACGCTCCGGTGCGGTTCTCGGCCCGGCTTCGCCATCGGGCCGGCTTGTCGGCCGCTTTTCGCCGAACGCCGCTAGCTAGAAGAAAAGAGAAACGCGCCGGGGAGCGGGGCTCCTCCGGCGCGTTCTGGTCCGCTAGGGGACTGGTCAGGGGCTGCGTGCCTCGAGGCACCGCCCAGTTCTGAATCCGGCGCGAGCCACGCCGAAGTTCGGGTCTACGTCCGGTGTTTTTGACGGCTCGGGACGTGCTGCTGCAGATATCTCGAAGATCCCGGGCGATCGTTTAGGCCATCACCGCGGGTCGAGAGGAGGCTTACCGGTCGGTCTCCTTTGTTCCGAACCGGGAAAGAGAGCGTAGAGACAGCGTACCTTGCGTTTGGGTGCGTTTACTCATGCGTTCTTCTCCTCCTTCTTGGGGCCAGTCGCTCGCGGACCCTTCTAGGATGCTAGCGTGCTCAGGCGGATTTCGCCACTCGCGTGATAAAAAGGATTTCATCATGGCGAGCGGGAAGCTGAGCGGTGGACGCGGCGCGCGCTTCGAGAAGGCGCTGGATCCGGCGGCCGCTTCGCTGAACGCGTCGTCCACCTTTGACCACCGCCTGCTGGATGACGACGTGCGCGGCAGCCAGGCCCACGCCAGGATGCTGGCGGCCCGCGGGTTGATTTCGGCCGCGGACGCCGACGCCATCGTCGCCGGCCTCGACCGGGTGCGCGCCGACTTCGCCTCGCACGCCCACCAGCTGGACCCGAACCTCGAAGACGTCCACATGAACGTCGAGGTCCGGCTGATCGACACGATCGGCGAGCCGGCGCGGCGGCTGCACACGGCGCGCAGCCGCAACGATCAGGTGGCGACCGACATGCGCCTGTACGCGCGGCGGGCCGCGCTCGAGCTGGTGCGGGAGATCGATCGGTCGCGGCTGGCGCTGGTGCGGCGCGCGCGCGAGCACGCCGCGACGTTGCTGCCCGGGTACACGCATCTCCAGCGCGCGCAGGTGGTGACGCTGGGGCACCACCTGCTGGCGTACGCGGAGATGCTGGGACGCGACCGCGGCCGGCTGCTCGATGCCGAGCGGCGCGCGGCGGAGTCGCCGCTCGGGTCGGGCGCGCTGGCGGGGACCGGGCTGCCGATCGATCGCGCGGCGACGGCGGCGGACCTCGGTTTTGGCGGCGGCCCGACGCACAACAGCCTGGACGCCGTCTCCGACCGCGACTTCGCGGCCGAGATCGCCTTCGCCTGCGCGCTGGCGTGCGTTCATCTGTCGCGGCTGGGCGAAGAGCTGGTGCTCTGGTCCACGGCCGAATTTGGTTTCGTGCGGCTCGGCGAGGGCTACTGTTCCGGCAGCTCGCTGATGCCGCAGAAGCGCAACCCCGACATCGCCGAGCTGCTGCGGGCAAAGCCGGCGCGCGTGATCGGCGACGTCGTCGCGCTGCTGACGATCAGCAAGGGGCTGGCGCTGGCGTACAACAAGGACCTGCAGGAGTCGCAGGAGCCGCTCTACGACGCGATCGAAAGCGCGCGCCTGGCGCTGGGCGTGGTGCCCGGACTGATCACGAATCTGGAGTTCGGCGTGCAACGGATGCGCGCCGCGGCCGACGACGCGGCGCTGGGTGCGACCGATCTGGCGGAGGAGCTGGTGCGGGGCGGCATGCCGTTTCGCACCGCCCACGAGGTGGTCGGGCGGCTCGTCCGTCGCGCCGAGGAGAAGAACATTTCGCTTCGCGAGCTGTCGGCCGACGATCTGCGCGCCGTCGATCCGGCGCTGACCCCGAAAATTTTGCAGGTGCTGGATCCGGCGCGCGCCGTCGCGGCGCGATCGCTCGTTGGTGGTCCGGCTCCCGCGGCGGTCGAGCAGGAGCTGATCCGGCTGGAGGCCGAGCTGCGCGCGCTGGGCCTGCTCGAGTAGCGCGCGCCGCGCCGCCGCCCATCGCTCGCGCTTGTCCGCCGCACCCTCGTGTTTAGCCTCCGGCCCGGAGGTTATCGACAATGCCAACTCTCATCAGGAGAAATCAGGGAGAGGTCGCGCCGACGGGCGCGTCAGTCTGGGATCCCTTCCGCGTGATGCGCGATGTGCTTCGCTGGGATCCGTTTCGCGAGCTGGAAGCGGCCGCCGGCGGTGACTTCGGTCTGTTCGCGCCCAGCTTCGACGTCAAGGAGAACAAGGACGGCTACGTGTTCCGCGCCGACCTGCCGGGTGTCAAAGAGGACGACCTGGAGATCGCGCTGACCGGAAACCGCCTGACCATCTCCGGCAAGCGTGAACAGGAAAAACACGAACAGGGCGACACCTACTACGCGAGTGAACGTTCGTACGGCAGCTTCAGCCGCGCGTTCACGCTGCCCGACGGAACGGACGGCGAGAACGTGAAGGCGGAGCTGAAGAACGGCGTATTGCAGGTGGTGGTGCCGAAGAAGCCGGAAGTGCAACCGCGGAAGATCGCGATCACGAAGGAAGAGGCCGGCAAGGCGAAAGCCTGACGGCGTCCGCGCGCGAAGCCTCCTGCTCTTCCCTCTCCCCGCTCCGGCGGGGAGGGGGTAGGGTGAGGGGATGAGGATGATCGTGGCAGCCGCGATCGCGATCACGGCCGCTGGTTGCGGCGGTTCGCAGGGCGGCGGCACCCACGGCAG
>DATFXS010000230.1:0-3023 GCA_035315605.1 Polyangia bacterium | reverse complement strand
TCGATCATGTCGGCCGCCGTTCCGCTGCCGCCGCTGCCCGTCGTGCCCGCCGATCCCGTCGTCGATCCTCCGGTCCCCGTCGTTCCGGCCGCGCCCGATGCGTCGCCGCCCGCCCCGCTCATGTTGCCGTCGCCACCCAGGCCGCTGGCGTTGCCGGTGCCGCCGGTGCCGCTCGCGTTGCCGGTGCCGCCGCTGTTGCCGGTGCCGCTCGCGTTGCCGGATCCCGCGCTACCTGTCGCGCCGTTACCGGCCGCGCCCGACGATCCCGAGATGTCCTTGTGGCTGCACGCTCCCGACAGCGACAGAGCGAGGCCGACGACAAACGAACCGATGCGTAGCCTGTTCGACATAGGACACCTTTAAGTTGGGGGGAACCAGGACCTACCCACCCGGAGCGGATCGCTCGACGCTCCCGACGCATCGGGGGCGCGATGCGAGGTCATCTTCACCACGCCGCAGCTGATCCGCAAGAACGAACGCCTGTTCATTAGGAACGTTCACGAACGAACGTTGACGATCATTCCCGGAAAGCCGGAGGACGGATCGCGTCAGCGGATGAACGTGACGCGCTACAGGACGTTCGACGCCAGCTCGGCGAGCGCGGAGCGCTCGCCCTTCGACAGCGTCACGTGACCCGCCACCGGCTCGCCCTTGAACTTCTCGACGACGGTCGTCAGCCCGTTGGACGTCGCGTCGACGTAGGGGTTGTCGATCTGGTACGGGTCGCCGGTCAGCACCACCTTGGTCGCCTCGCCGACGCGCGTGATGATCGTCTTCACCTCGTGGGGCGTCAGGTTCTGCGCCTCGTCGACGATGATGAACTGGTTCGGGATCGACCGGCCGCGGATGTACGTCAGCGGTTCGATCTCGATGAAGCCGAGGTCGATCAGCTCCTGGTAGCTGCGCCCCTTCCCGCGCTCCTGCTTCGACAGCCCCATCAGGAACTCGACGTTGTCGTAGATCGGCTGCATCCAGGGATTCAGCTTCTCCTCGATGTCGCCCGGCAGGTAGCCGACGTCGCGCCCCAGCGGAAAGATCGGACGCGACACCAGCAGCTTCGAGTAGAGCTGCTCCTCGACGACCTTCTGCATGCCGGCCGCCAGCGCGAGCATCGTCTTCCCCGTCCCCGCCTTGCCGATCAGCGTCACCAGCTTGACGTCGTCGCACAGCAGAAGGTCGAGCGCGCAGTGCTGTTCCTTGTTGCGCGGGCGGATCCCCCAGACGCCGTCCCGCAGCTTGCGCAGCGGCACCAGCTTCTTGGCGACGCCGTCAAAGCGGCCGATGGCGCTGTGCGACGGGTTGTCGCGATCGCGCAGCAACACGTACTGGTTCGACTTGAGGCCGTTCTCGGGCAGCGGCAGCGCGCCCTGGGCGTAGAAGCCGTCGACGTCGGCGCCCGGCACCGGCATCTCCGTCATGCCCGAGTAGAGCTCGTCGATGTCGATCCGCTCGGCCTCGTAGTCCATCGACGTCAGCCCGAGGGCGTCGGCGCGGATGCGCAGGTTGACGTCCTTGGTGACGAAGATCGTCGGCTCGTCCTTGGCGAAATCGCGCACGTCCAGCGCCACCATCAGGATCAGGTGGTCGGCGATCTGGCTGTCGCGCAGCGTGGTCGGCACCTGACGCGCCGCCGAGGCGACGCGCACCCGCCCGCCGCCCTCAGGCAGCGGGACGCCGTCCGACAGCCGCGCGCCGTTCGCGCGCATGCCGTCCAGCAGGCGCGCCACCTCACGCGCGTTGCGCCCGCGCTCGGAAGCCTCCTTCTTGAACTGATCGACCTCTTCGAGGACGAAGATCGGGATGACGACTTCGTTGTCCGCGAACTGGAAGATCGCGCGGGGATCGTGGATGAGGACGTTCGTATCGAGAACGAAGTGTTTCATTCAGAATCGATCACTTCTTGCCCTTGGCCTTGCCGCGGCTGATCGTCACCTTCTTCATGACGACCTCGGTCTCGGGGCGGTTGTTGCCGGGGCTGGCCGCCACGCCGGCGATCTTGGAGACGACCGAGACCGGTTCGCACTGGCCGAAGATGCTGTGCCTGCCGGTCAGGTAGGCGGGCGGGTTGCCCTGGTCGGTGATGAAGAACTGTGACCCGTTCGTGCCGTGGCCGTCGCGCTTGCCGGCGTTGGCCATCGCCAGCTGCCCGGGCTTGTCGAACTTCAGATCGGGCGCGATCTCGTCGTCGAACGCGTAGCCGGGGTTGCCCATGCCGGTCCCCTGCGGATCGCCGCCCTGGATCATGAAGCCCGGGATCACGCGGTGGAAGATCAGGCCGTCGTAGAACGGCTTCTTCTCCCACTTGCCGGTCTTCGGATCCTTGAAGGGCCGCACGCCGCGCGCCAGGCCGACGAAGTTCGCCACCGTCTTGGGCGCCTGCTTCTCGAACAGCTCGCAGTTGATCGTCCCCTGCGAGGTCTCGATCTTGGCCATCAGCGCCCCGCTGCCGGAGACCCCCTTCGTCGCCTGCTCGATCGTGAAGTTCCCCTTGGCGGGATCGTCCTCGTCCGCGCGGGCGATGCCGGCGGCAAGGAGGGTGGTCAATGTGGATAGACCGAGAAACGCGAGCGACGTCTTCGGGCGCATGGAAGGGCCTCCGTGAGTGGAGGCGTACTATTACCATCTTCCGGGCCCGCGCGCGCGTGCGCGGTTGTCACGTTTCATGCTTGCTGCGCGCCCGCTCGAGCACGGCGTCCAGATCGATTCCTTTCGCCTTGCGCAGGCCCGCCCAGAGATCACCGACGTCGCGCAGCCGACCCGGCATCTTGCCGACGGTGAAGTCGCGCGGGTCGATCTCGCGGCCGTCCAGCTCCTTCCAGGCGAGCGGCGCCGACACACCGGCGAACGCGCTGGCGCGCGCGCTGTAGGCCGAGGCCAACGTCTTGCCGAATCCGTTCTGCAGGCAGTCGAGGTAGACCGCCGTCGCAGGCCGGCGCTTGACCGTCCGCTCGACCGTGGCGGCGTCGGGATGGCGGCCGGCCACCACCGACGCGATCAGGCGGCAGAACAGCAGCCCCGCCTCG
>DATFXS010000229.1:0-2321 GCA_035315605.1 Polyangia bacterium | reverse complement strand
TGGACCTGCGCTGGGTGGGATCGCCGTCGGACGGCACCGCCTCGCGGCTGTCCTCCGGCAACGTCACCTACAAGCCGAATGCCAGCTTCCGCGGCACGGACTCGTTCACGTTCAAGGTCTGCGATCCGCAGATCCTGTTCGACTGCGACCGCGCGCGTGTCAGCGTCGCGGTCTCGAGCGATGGGGGCGGCTCCGGTGGTGGCGGCGGTGGGGGCGGCGGCGGCGGCTCGACCACGCCCGGTCCCCTTCGGTGGGCGCCGCCGGCTCTGACCAATCCGATCACCATCAATCTGCCGCCGACCGGTAACGTCGAGTTCAGCCTGGACAACTCACGCGACTACATCATCAAGTACCCGGACGTCCGCCGCATGGGCGGTGTCACCCTGCGCGGCGGCCGGAATATCGTCATCGTCGGTGGCGCCTCGACGCTCCCGCCGCACTTCGGCACCGGTCTGCGGAACTTGACGATCGAGGACAAGCCAGGCGTCGTGCCGGGCCGTATCGTCCACATCGAGGGGCTGGACATCGACGGGTCGGGCGGCGGCGAGGGCGACGGCATCGGCATCGCGGCGCCGGACACGATCGTCCAGATCGAGAACGTCCGCATCACCGGCCTGATCGGCCATCTCAGCAGCACGCACGCCGACGTGGTCCAGACGTTCGGCGGCGTCAAGGAGCTGCGCGTCTACGACCTGACGGGCGCCAGCCACTACAACAACTTCTACCTGCGGCGCGAGAACAGCCCGCTGGGGCCGCCGAACCAGAGCGTGATCCTGGATCACGTGAACGTCTTCGGCTACACCAACCCCTCGGGCTGGGATGAGCAGACCACGCTGCGGGCGCTGTCGATCGGTACGCAGCCGGCGAATTCGGACTGCAACGCCAAGGGCCAGTGCGGCCCTGCCAACGACGACAGTTCGACGAACTGCCAGATGCCTGGCACGGTCACGCTGAACGACTTCTACAGTCAGCCGCCGTCGGGCAAGCTGGCGCGGTTCGCGTGGCCGACGGACTACATGACGACAGCAGGCTGCCCCGCGGTGCTCGCCGCTGATGGGCAGAGCTTCAACTGGCCGTCGTTGCGCGGGTCGGTCTCGGGGTCGGTCGAGCTCGGACCGCCGCCGGGTGGGGACTTCGTCCCCGCCGGGTCGGTCGGCGCCGGCTACGTGTCCCCGGGCTACCAGTCCCAGTAGTCCCGCGTGCCACACCCGCTCGCCGCGGCCGGCCAGCCGCGGCGAGCGGGCCCCCCTTGCCGGTATCAGATCAGCGGTAGCCGGGGCCAACCTTCGAGCGCGGCACGAAGTCGCCGTGAACGCCGTAGCTGAGGCCGCCCGTGATCTTGCCCGAGGTGCGCCAGCGCGGCCAGTAGACCGTCCGCGACGACGACGAGTAGCGCGCGTCGCAGCGGCTGGCATCGCCTCGCATGTGGTCATGCGGGTAGACGAAGTTGGCCGGCTTGACGCCGCCCGGCGGAGTCATCCACACGTTCTGGAAGACCACCGTGCTCGTCAGGTCGCAGTTGATCAGCTGGGCGTCGTTCGACGGCGGACTCGACTGCGTGCCGATCGAGATCGCCCGCAGCGTCGTATGCGGCATCGTGCGGCCGTTCCGGTATCCGCGGAAGTTGGAGTTGCGGATGATCACGGGGCCGATCGGCGGCTTGAGCGGGTTCGCCTCGCGCCGCAGGTAGAGGTTGTTGTAGTGGCTTGCGCCGGTCAGCCCGTCGATGTGCAGCGCCTTGACGCCGCCGCCCGGCTGCACCACGTCGGCGTGGTAGCCGTGGAGGCTGCCGATCAGCCCGATGATGCGGTCGTTCTCGAGCTGCACGACCGTGTGCGGGGCCTGGATCTTGATCCCGTCGGACGGCACACCCGACTTCGCGTTGATGACGACGCCCTCGATGTCGACGATCCGGCCGTCGCGCGTGCCCGAGTCGTCCTTGATGTTGATGTTCGGGCCCTTCACCCTGGTCGACATCAGGCCGCCGATGATCTCCACGTTGCCGCCGCCCAGGATGTACAGCGGGCCCGTCTTCATGCGCGCGGGCATCTTCAGGATGTAGTTGCGCGAGTCGCGGAGATGCAGCTTGTCCGTCCCCCGGTGCAGCCTGATCGTGATGGCCGATCCCATGGGCGGCCGCGGCCAGGAGTGGCCGACCGCGGCGGTGGCCGCCCGCGCCGGCGCCGGCCGCGCGAGGTGCGCGGCACCGGCCGCGAATGGGGTGAGTGCAAGTGTGGCGAGCGCCGCGGCGCGCGCGGCGTGAGTCGTGCGTCGGGTCACGAGGCTGCTGTCCTTCTCTTGGGGGGTTGGAAGCCTTGCGG
>DATFXS010000228.1:0-8255 GCA_035315605.1 Polyangia bacterium | reverse complement strand
CCCCGCCGTACGCCATCTCCAGCACGGCCGCGCCGGCGGGGAGCGCGGCGAGTCCCGCGGCCGCGGCGGCGTCGGCCCAGGCGGCGGCCGGGACCGCCGAAACCAGCGCGGTCGCGCCGGCCAGGGCGCGCGCGAGGCCGTCGCCTTCCCACGCCGTGACCGTCACCCGCTCCCGCTGCGCGGGCAAAAGGCGCGCGCGCAGTTCCTCGGCGACCTCGGGCCGGCGCGCGATCAGTCGGACCTGGGCGCCCGCGCGCGTGAGCGCCTCGACCGCGCCCGCCGCGGCGCCGCCCGCGCCGACCATCGCGATCACGCCGCCCGGCGCCTCCACGCCGACGTCGCGAAGCGCGGCGATCAGGCCGGCGCCGTCGGTATTCTCGCCGCGGATCTTCCCGTCGGGCTCGAACAGCAGCGTGTTCACCGCGCCCGACACGCGCGCCTCGGGGCCGTGGCGGTCGGCCAGCTCGAAGGCCGCCGCCTTGTGCGGGATCGTGACGTTGAGATAGCGGTAGCCCTGCGCGCGCAGGTCGGCGACCACGGTCTGGAATTGCGGCGCGGCGACGGAGACGGCGCCGTACGTGCCGTCCACGCCGAGCGCGCGGAAGGCGGCGTTGTGGATCGCCGGCGAGCGGCTCTTGCTGACGTCGCTGCCCAGCACCGCCGCCTGAATCATGACTTCTTCGTTCCGTCGACGGTCGCGTCGATGCCGCCGTCGTGCACGCGCACCGTGATCCTATCGCCCGCGCGCACGTCGCCGGCGCTGGTGACGACGTGGCCGTCGGCGCGCTGGGTCAGGCTGAACCCGCGCTCGAGCACGCGCATCGGCGATAGCGCCTCCAGCTTCCCGCCGGCGGCCTCGATGGCGTGCCGCCGGCGCACCAGCGCGGGCTGCATCGCCACCTCCAGCCGGTGGCGCATCGCCGCCAGGGCGTGGCGCTGCTCGGCGATGCGGCGGTGCGGGTGGGCGCGGTGAAGTCGCCCCTCGACGCCGCGCAGATCGGCGCGCGCGCCCGAGGTCCGTCGCGCCAGCACACGCCGGGCTCGTTCGATCTGTTCGTCCAGGCGCTGGCGCCGTTCATCGAGCAGGCGGCGCGGATCGCCGAGCCGCGCGCGCGCCCGTTCCAGCTCGTGTCGCGCCCGACGCGCCGCCTCGGCCAGCGCGCGGCCGCCGCGGCGGCGCAGAAGGCCCAGCTCCGCCGTCAGATCGTCGCGCACCGGCACCGCGCGTTCGGCCGCCGCCGACGGCGTGGGCGCGCGCAGGTCGGCGACGAAGTCCGCGATCGTGAAGTCGGTCTCGTGGCCGACCGCGGAGATCACCGGGACGCGGCAGGCGAAGATCGCCCGCGCGACCGGCTCCTCGTTGAACGCCCACAGGTCCTCGAGCGAACCGCCCCCGCGCGCGACGATGATGACGTCGACGTCGGCGATCGCCTCGAGGCGCCGGATCCCCGCCGCGATGCCCAGCGCCGCGCCGTCGCCCTGCACCTGCGTCGGCGCGAGCAAGATCGGGATCGGGAAACGACGGTGCGCGATCCGGACGATGTCACGGATGACGGCGCCCGACGGAGACGTCACGACGCCGATCCGGCGCGGCAGGAACGGAAGCGGCCGCTTGCGCGCCGGATCGAACAGCCCCTCGGCGCCCAGCCGCTGCTTGAGCTGCTCGAACGCGAGCGCCAGCGCGCCCGCGCCGGTCGGCTCGACCTTGTCGACCGTCATCTGGAACTTGCCGCGCGCCTCGTAAATCGTCAGCCGCCCGCGGCAGCGCACCGCCATCCCCTCTTCCAGCATGAACTTCAGGCGCGACGCCTCGCGCGAATACATCACGCACTCGAGCTGGGCGTCGGCGTCCTTGAGGGTGAAATAGATGTGGCCGTTCCCCGACCGCTTGAGCCCGGAGACCTCGCCTTCGACGCGCACGTCCGCAAACCGGCTCTCCAGCGTCAGCCGCGCCGCCTTCAAGAGCTCGCTGACCAGGTAGATGCGCGGTTGCTGCGGGACCTGCGGGGGGGGCGGCGCCGGAACCTCGACCGATTCCGGCTGTCTGCTGGGTATTGACGTGGACGCTGACGCTGGCGGGCCGGGGGCTGTCTCTACCTCTTGCGCCTCCTGGCCCGGCGCCTTCGGCTTGGGATTCGCGAGCAGCGACAGCTGCTCCTGCTCCGGCCGCTCGGCGGGCTTGCGGCTCATTTGCCCGCGCGTGCGGCGGCGCGCTCGAAGTCGGCGGCGCTCGCGCGCACCACTTCCAGGTCGTGGTAAGCCCGGTTCTTGTCCTCCTCGGCGCGGTGCGCGAGGCCGGCAAAGCCCCAGCGGCCGTCCTTTCCCCGCCGCAGCTCGACGCGCGCACCCGACGCCAGCACCGCCGCCGCATCGTCGGGCGTCGCCCCCGCCTCGATCGGCGCGGCCCCCAGCACCAGCGGCCGCAGCATCGGCAGGATGGTGGGCGCGGCGTCCATGATGAAGAGGTCGCGCGCCGACGGCGCGGTGGCGGCGTGCTCGAAGCGGCGCGTCTCGCGCGCGCGGATCTCGCCTTCCGGATAGTTGGACAAAACGATGTCGTACGCCTCGCGGTGGAACTTCTGGATCGACATCCAGTTCCAGCGCGTGTCCTGATCGAGGGCGTCGAACAGCGCGCCGCCGTCGCCGGCCTTCACCGCCACGCTCAGCCGCTGGTACGCCTCGGCCGGAGTCTTCGCCCCCTTGCGGCAACCCGCCGCGGGGGCGGCCAGCGCGACGATCAAGACGAGGCCCAAGCGTGGGCGCGACATCCTCCGCACATAGCGGAAACGCCGGGGCAGAGCAAGTGTTGTGCTAGGCTCCGCACCGCCGCGAAGACATGACCGATCCGGCCAAGCCCCAGCCTGCCGGCAACCCGGCGGGCACCGTCGATGAATTCGCGCACATTCCGCGGCGGCGCGCGCGCCACCCGGCCATCACGCTGGGCGGGGCCCTGCTGGCGTTCTTCCTGATCGTCTACGGCCGTCGCGACCTGTTCTACGCGCTGTCGTCGAGCGAGCCGGTCGACCTCGGCTCGGCCACGACGCTGATCGCGAGCAAACGGGCGGATGAGATGGTCAACCGCTACGTGCGCGTTTCGGGTGTCCCCGATCGCGAGAGCGCGCTCGAGCTGGACACCAAGGGGTCGTGGGTGTTCAGCCAGCTGTTCCGCGTGCTCGGGACGGGCGATCGCCTGTTCGTCCACCGCCTGGAAAACCCTCTGCCCGCCGCGCAAGCGGAGGCGGACGTCTTCGAGGGGCGTTTGATCCGCATCGACGAGCTGCCCTACGCCGACGCCATCCGCACCTACTTCGCGCGCCACGTCAGCGCGACCCACTATTTCGCCGCGGACGCCGCGGCGAAGGCGCTGGCGGGCCGGACGCCGGGCCAGCCCGCGCCGCTGACGGTCGTCGATCGCGGCGGCGATCGCGTGACGCTCGGGTCCGACGAGCCGCTCGCGATCGAGATCGTCAGGCCGGCCGAGGTCCAGATCGGCCTGCCGCGCGCCCGCTTCGCCACCGAGGACGCCGCGCGCGCGGCCATCGAATCTCGCGGCGGCGAGGTGGTCACGGCCCGCGGGCTGGTTCAGGCGGCGGCGCCGCCGAGCGCCGGCATGTCCAGCCTGCTCTCCAACGCGCCGGCGCCGCCCGCGCGCTGGACCTTCGTGGTCCGTTTTCCGGCGGCGCGGCGGCAGGCGGCGCTCGACGAGCTGGGCGACATCGACCGGACCGTGGAGATTCGCGATGCCCGCGAGACCGTCGCCGCCCACATCGCCGACCTGTCGGCGAACGGCGAAGACGGCGCGCTGATCGTCCGCGCGCCCGGCGTCCCCGAGCGCCGGATTCCGACGGCCGACGTCGCGACCGTGCACACGATGGCGCCGGTCGTGATTCCCGACGGCGCGCTGATGGTCGTCGAGGGCGACCGCCCGCGCAATCACGTCCCGAGCATCCTGATCTCGCTGGTGCTGTTCATCTTCGGCGTGTTCAACCTGGTCGCGCTGGTCCGCAATCGATAGCGATGGCGCTGCGAATCCACGACACGCGGACCGGGAAGAAGGTCCCGTTCGAGCCGCTCCAGCCGGGCAAGGTCGGTCTCTACGCCTGCGGGACCACTGTCTACGACCTTTGCCACATCGGCCACGCGCGCAAGGAGGTCGCCTGGGACGTCATCGTCCGCCACCTGCGCGCCAGCGGCTTCGCGCTGCGCTTCGTCCGCAACATCACCGACGTCGACGACAAGATCATCAACAAGGCGAAGGAGGAGGGGACGTCGGCGGAGGAGGTGGCGCGCAAGTACACCGCCGAGATGAACGTCGACTTCCGCGCGCTCGGTCTGGCGACGCCCGATCTCGAACCGCGCGCCACCGAGCACATCGCCGAGGTGATCGATATCATCCGGCGCCTCGAGGAGAAGGGGCTGGCCTACGCGATCGGCGGCGACGTCTATTACGCGGTTCACGGGTTCGCGACCTACGGCCAGCTGTCGGGGCAGAGCATCGACGATCTCAAGGCGGGCGCCCGCATCGAGGTGGACGACGAGAAGAAGAGCCCCCTCGACTTCGCGCTCTGGAAGGGGGCGAAGCCGGGCGAGCCGTCGTGGCCGAGCCCGTGGGGGCCGGGGCGGCCGGGCTGGCACATCGAGTGTTCGGCGATGGCGCACCGATACCTGGGCGAGCCGTTCGACATTCACGGCGGCGGCTCCGACCTGATCTTCCCGCATCACGAGAACGAGATCGCCCAGTCGGAAGGCGCGTTCGGGGTCGGCAACTTCGCGCGCCACTGGATGCACTCGGGCCTGCTGACGCTGGGCGGGGAGAAGATGTCGAAGTCGCTGGGCAACATCGTCACCATCCGGAAGGTGGGGGAAACGCACGATCTCGAGTCGCTGCGCCTGCTGTTCCTCGGCGTGCATTACCGGAGCGCGGTCGGGTTCACGCTGGCGCGGGACGACAAGGACCGGCCGGTCTATCCGGAGCTCGACGAGGCCGAGGGCCGGCTCGAGTACTTCTATCGGACGCTGGCCCAGCTGGCCGAGGCGCCGGCGAGTGACGACAAGGGCCCGGTGCTGCCCGAGGCCGACAAGACGATGTCCGCGTTCAAGGATGCGATGGACGACGACTTCAACACCGCGGCGGCCATCGGCCAGCTCTATGAAGTCTTCGTGCTCGCGAACAAATTGCTCGCGGATCCGAAGGCGGCGCCCAAGGACGTGCGCCGCCGGACGCTGGCGCGCCTGCGTCACGACCTGATCAAGTGCGGTGAAACACTTGGAATTTTTCAGCGCGATCCAGGGGCGTTTCTGCTCGCCCGCCGGGATCGGCAATGTGCTCGCAGAGGGATCGATGCGGCGGCGGTGGAGGCGCGGATTGCGGAGCGGGCGGCCGCGCGCGCGGCCAAAGATTTCGCCCGCGCCGACGAGATTCGCCGCATTTTGCAAACCCAGAGCATCGAGCTGATGGACGGCCCCACCGGCACCACCTGGCGGGTGGTCTGATCACGTCCCCTCGCCCCGCGGAGCGGGGAGAGGGTTAGGGTGAGGGGCCGACTCTAGCTGCCGCTGGCAGCCGAGGTCGGCGTGGACTGCGACGAAGGGCCGGACTCGGAGACCGAGCGCTTGCCGCGGCCGTTGTTCACGCGCTCGCGCAGCTCCTTGCCAACCTTGAAGAAAGCCAGCCGCTTGGGCCGCACGTGGACCGCCTCGCCCGTGCGCGGGTTCCGTCCCTGGTACTCCTTGTAGGCGCGGATCGAGAAGCTGCCGAAGCCGCGGATCTCGATCCCTTCGCCCTTGCGGAGCGCATCGACCATCGCGTCGAACATCTGGCAGATCAGAAGCTCGGCGCGGCCGTGCGGCAGCTTGGTCCGCTCGGCGATCAAGTCTATGAGGTCAGCCTTCGTCATCGGGCCCGCTGACCCGGTACTGTAAGCGGAGTCCCGACCGGAAGTCAAAGGTTACGGTAGCTTAGGGTTGTTTACGTCGGTGGCGCCCGGTTTAGCCGAGAATTTCGGCGCCGCCGAGGTACGGCCGCAGGGCCGCCGGGACGTCGATCCGCCCGTCGCTGCGCTGGTAGGTCTCGAGGACGCCGATCAGCGTTCTCGGAAGCGCGAGCCCCGACCCGTTCAGCGTGTGGACAAAGCGGGCTTTTTCCTTTGCTCCCGCATCCTTGAAGCGAATGCGGGCGCGGCGCGCCTGGAAGTCGCCGAAGTTGGAACAGGAGCTGACCTCCAGCCATTCGGCGCAGCCAGGCGACCAGAGCTCGAGGTCCTGCTTGGCCATCGCCGAGAACGACAGGTCACCCGTGCACATCTGGACGACGCGGTAGGGCAGCTCCAGCACCTTGAGGACGTCCTCTGCGTCAGACAGCAGGGCGGTGAGCTCGTCCATTGACGTCTCGGGTCGGACGAATTTCACGAGCTCGACTTTGTCGAACTGGTGCCCGCGCTTGATGCCGCGCGTGTCCCGCCCAGCCGCCATCTGCTCGCGCCGGAAGCAGGCGGTGAAGGCGACGTGCCGGATCGGCAGGCGGGCGCCGTCGACGATCTCGTCGCGATAGAGGTTCGTGACCGGAACCTCGGCGGTCGGGATGAACCAGAAGTCCTCGACCGCGTCGCGGTACAGGTTGTCGCCGAACTTGGGCAGGTTGCCGGTCCCGACCAGGCAGTCCCGCCGCACCATGTAGGGCGGGTAGATCTCGACGTACCCGTGCTTCTGGGTGTGGAGGTCGAGCATCAACGTGATCAGCGCGCGCTGGAGGCGCGCCCCCCAGCCCTTCAGCACGTAGAAGCGCGAGCCGGAGATCTTCACGCCGCGCTCGAAGTCGATGATGTCCAGCGCGGTGCCGAGGTCCCAGTGCGGCTTCAGCGGAAAGTCGTAGCTGCGCTTGCGACCCTCCTCGCGCAGCACGACGTTCTCGCTCTCGTCCTTGCCGACCGGGACCGACGGGTGCGGCAGGTTCGGCAGCTCCAGCAGCAGCTCGTCGAGGGCGACCTCGGCGGTCTTCAGCTCGGCATCGAGCGTTTCGATCTTCCCTTTGAGGGCCGTGCTGTCGGCCTTGGCGCGCTCGCGCGCCTCGCCTGCGGCGGCGCGCCCGATCTCCTTCGAGAGGCGGTTCTGCTCCGCCTGCAGCGTCTGCGATTCATTCTTGAGGTCGCGCACGCGCGTGTCGGCGGCCGTGACGCGGCCGAGATCGACGGGCGCGCCGAGCCGATCGTAGGCGGCGCGGACCTCGTCGGGCTTGTCTCGCAGGAGGCGGATGTCGATCACGGCCCGGCAGTGTACCCGACCGCGGTCGCGGCCGGGAACGCCGTTTCGTGCGTAAGCTCCTTGGCGAACAGATCCCGCATCAGCTGCGCGGCCGCCGCCCGGCCGCCGCCCATGTGGATGGCGAGCTCGTCGGCGAACTCGGCGGCGGTCTGGAAGCGATCGTTCGGGTCCAGCGCGAGGGCGCGTTCCAGGATCTGGGGCGCCGGATCGGGGAGCTGCCGGATGCGCACGACGTCGCCGCGCAGCAGGCCCGCCGCCGCGTGGTGCAGCACCTCGAGATCGTGATTCCCGACGTAGAGCAGCTCGCCCGACAGGCAATAGTAGAGGACGAGGCCGAGCGAGAAGAGATCGCTGCGCGCGTCGACCGCCTGTCCGCGCGCCTGCTCGGGCGACATGAAGTTGGTGTTGCCCTTGACCACGCCGACCTGGGTCCGGCTGACGCGATCGTTCGACTTGACGATGCCGAAGTCGGACAGCTTCACCTCGCCGGCGAGCGACATGATCACGTTGCCCGGGGCGATGTCGCGGTGGACGATGCCGAGGGGCGCGTCGTCGGCGCGGCGATGCGCGTGCGCGTACGAAAGCGCCTGCAGCGTCTCGTGCGCGGCGTAGTAGGCGATGGACGTCGGCAGCCCGCGGCGCCCGCGCGCGGTGTGCCGTTCCATCAGCCGGGCGAGGTCGCGCCCGACGATGAATTCCTGGGTCATGAAGTATTCGCCGCCCACCACGCCGAAGTCGTAGACCGGGACGATGTTCGAATGGACCAGGCTCGCCTGCAGGCGGGCCTCGTCGATGAACTGGGCGACCGCTTCTTTTTCGCGCGCCAGCTCCGGGCGCAGCCGCTTGAGCACGAAGGTGCGCGTGAACCCTTCCGCGCCCTTGGCCTCGGCGATGAAGAGCTCGGACATGCCGCCCTCGCCGAGGCGCCCGACCAGCCGGTAGCGCCCGAACATCGCCACCTCCGGACCGGCCGCTGGCGGCGCCGGCGGGTCGGC
>DATFXS010000227.1:0-8376 GCA_035315605.1 Polyangia bacterium | reverse complement strand
GGCCAGGTGCGCCGGCTGATTTGCGACCAGCCCGACCGGCCGCCCGTCGAGGCGCGCGAACGCGACGATGATGTTGCGCGCGTGATCTGGCTGGATCTCGAACAGCACGCCGTCGTCGACCACGCGCGCCAGCAACGCCCGCATGTCGTACGGCTTCGACGAGTCGGCCGGCACCAGATCGTCCAGCGCCTCGTCGGCGCGATCGGCGCGATCCTTGGTCGGCAGCCGGGGCGGATCCTCCTTGTTGTTCTGGGGCAGGAAGGAAAGCAGCGTGCGCAGCCCCTCCAGCGCCGCCGGCTCGTCGGGGAACGCCCGGTGCGCGACGCCCGAACGCATCGTCGCGGCCGCGCCCCCCAGATCCTCTTTCGTCACCTGCTCGTGCGTGACCGCACGGATGACGTCGGGCCCCGTGATGAACATGTGACTCGACGATTCGACCATGAACACGAAGTCGGTGATGGCCGGCGAATAGACCGCGCCGCCCGCGCACGGGCCCAGCACCGCCGACAGCTGGGGCACGACGCCCGAGGCCAGCGTGTTGCGCAGGAAGATGTCGGCGTAACCGGCCAGCGACACGACGCCCTCCTGGATGCGCGCGCCGCCCGAATCGTTGAGGCCGACGATCGGCGCGCCCGCCTTCATCGCCAGGTCCATCACCTTGCAGATCTTCTTGGCGTGCGCCTCGGCCAGCGAGCCGCCGAACACTGTGAAGTCCTGCGCGAACAGAAACACCGTGCGGCCGTGGACGGTGCCGTAGCCGGTGACGACGCCGTCGCCGAGCACCTTGTTGTCGGCCATGCCGAAGTCGGTGCAGCGGTGCGTGACCAGCCGGTCCATCTCGACGAAGCTGCCGGGATCGCACAGCAGATCGACGCGCTCGCGCGCCGTCAGCTTGCCGGCCCGGTGCTGGCGCGCGACGCGTTCGGCGCCGCCCGCGGCCGCCGCCTGCTGCTCGAGGGCCGCCAGCGTCGCGAAGCGGCCGGTCCCGCGATCGTCGCGGGCCGTCATGCCGGCAACCCCGGCAAGCCCAGCCGCTGCTGCACGTAGCGACGGATCGCCGCGCGTGCATCGGCCGGCGGATCGACGAAGCCGAGCTCGTCGTCCGGCCCCTCGCCCTCGCCGACGATCGCGGGCAGCGCCATCGGCCCGCCGTCGGGCAGCGCGAAGCGCAGGTCGACCGGACGCCCGGCCTCGAACGACGTGCCCAGCGCCAGCCGGATGCCGTCCTCGCCGACGGCGGCCGCCAGCCGGAAGACGCGGCGCGCCGGCGCGCGAATCTCGACGGGCACGGCGATCGGGGCGCGCAGGCTCACGGAAGGGCAATCATAACCCGCCTGCGGTACCATTCCTGCTGGTTCGACGCGGGAGGTGAATGGATGCGCGAACGCGGAACGGGACTCGGGTGGATCGCGTCGGCGCTCGTCGTCTGCATGACCGCGCCGAGCGCCGCCGTGGCCGAGCCAGATCCGACCCCCGCGGCTGCACCTGCTGCTCCAGCCCGGCTCCTCCGCAAGGATGGTTCCCCGACACCATCCAATTACGTGCGCGGGCCCGACGAGACGGAACCGCCGCAGGAGCGACGCAAGCGGCGATTTCTCGCCCTGCCGTTTCTCGGCCTGCACTCGTATCAGAACGGCGGCGCGTCGGCCTATCACCCCGGCCTCCGCATCGGCGCGTTGCTCGGCGGCCGCGTCGGGGACTTCGTGTCGCTGAATGGCGAGCTGTCGATCGACGTCAGCAACGTCCCTGACGCCCCCGATTACCAGGAGCGGGATTTCGACTTCGCGTTCAGCCCGCTGTTCGAGCTCGCCGCCGGGCCGCTCGAGGTGGCGCTGGGCCCGAAGGTCGGCCTATTCGGCATCGAGACCCAGCTGCCTGCGCCCGCACTCATGACCAGCGAGAACGTGATCGGCTATCTGGCGGGCATCAACGCCGGTCTCTTCTGGCCGATCACGCCGCGCAACGCGCTCGGCCTGCTGGCCTCTTTCGACCTCAAGTGGATAGCCGACCCGAAGTGCTTGACGTTGGCCGGCCAGACTCAGTGTACGACGGTCGCCGGTTCGGCCCGTCCGAAAGTGTTCAGTCTGACCGCCGCCGCGCTGTTCTGATCGCGGCGCTGAAGAGCTACGCGCTCTGGAAGAAGCGGTTCAGCGCCCAGACGTCGCGGGCGCGCAAGCCCTGGAAGCGGATGCCGATGCCGGACTGATCGCCGGCGCCCTTCTTGACGACCCAGCGCACGTCGCCCGCGACCTCGACCGGTTCGGGCTGCGTCGGAAGCTGGAAGCGGAGCTGCACCGTCGTGCCGATCGGAAGCGGCGTGGGCGATTCGAGGTAAAGGCCACCGAGCGAGATGTTCCGGGTCTGCGAGATCTGCTTCTTCCCCTCGAACAGCACCTCAATCTCCAGCTGGCGATCGTACCGGGGATCGATTCTCCGAAAGTGCTCGGCCAAGGTCGTCGTCCTTCTTCCGCCCTGCTGCGGACGCTACGGGGAACGACATGGTACGACAGTCACCCACCTTTGGTCCAGCGTCCCGTCTTGGCCGCTAAAGTGTCGGAATATCAGGACAAAGCGTCGCATCGCCGGTCGTGACCGGGGCGGGCGGCGTGGCCCACGGCTTGTTGTCGTAGACCGACATGAACGAATCGTCCCAGCACTCGTTCCAGGTGAGGCTGACGCCGTTCGTCGGGTCGGTGTACGTCGCGTCTGCCCGGCCCCGGCCGGTCGGCAGCCAGCGGCTGTCCACCGAGAGGCTCTTGCCGCTGGCGGAGTCGGTCGCGTCGAAATGCAGCCCCCCCTGCCCGCTCTGCAGCGCTTCGTAGGTGCAGTCGAGCGACCCGGTGTTCGTGAAATCGCCCGTCACCGCGTTCGGGTAGAGCACGAGGTTCATCACGACGCTGATCGGATAGTCGGCGGTCGAATAGGCGATGTGGAGCGACTTCAGCTCCGACTTTCCGTCGTCGCCGAGCTCGAACTGAAAGCCGGCCATCCGCGCGGCGTCGGTCTGGAGCGTGAAGTCGCCCATACCGCGGCGCACGCCGCCGCCCGTGGCGATGAACCAGCCGTCCAGCAGCGTGTACCACGTGTCGCCGCCGCCGATTTGCTGCTCGTCGAAGCTGTAATTGAACTTGTCCGCCGTCACGGCGTCCTTCGTCATGACGAAGCGCCACTGCCAGCCGGGGTGGTTGTTGTCGGGGAAGGGACCCCAAATGCGGCCATCGGGGATTCGACTGGTCGGCTGGTACGTACGGATCAGGTCGGCGACTTTCAGGAAGTCGAGCGCGCCGTTGAAGGCGGCGACCACGTTGTGCGTGTCCTTGGCCAGCTCCGCCTCGTTGGCGGTCACGAGCGGCCCGCTCTTGATGCTCGCGACCAGATCCTGCCGCGCGGGCACGGCGTTCATGAACTCGAGATCCTCGTTCGAGTAGTTCCCGCACGCGGCGATGGTCGCGAACAACAGCGACGTCCAGATGATGCGGCTAGAGGTCATACGACACCATTGCGGCAAGCTCCCAGTATCCGAGGGAGCGGTTCTCATCGATATTGTAGAGGAGATAGTGCAGCCGGCCGCGCGCGATCAGGCTGGTGTTCTGCATGATGCGGAACGCCGCGCCGCCCACCAGCCCCGGCGACAGCGTCGAGAAGAACTGGGCCGGGTAGAGATCGTTGTCGAAGCGGCGGCCCATGATCAACATGGCGAGGCGGCCGCCGACGTAGGGCGTCACGTACCGGTGCGGCCACTCGACCGTCAGCGACGATGCCAGCGACACCTCGCTGAACCGGAACGGCGCGTCGACGCTGGCGACCACGCCGTTGGTCGAGCCGGCGGCCAGGTCGAGGCTCCAGACCCAGTCGCGCCGCAAGAAGTTTCGCAGCGACAAGTCGACGGCCAGCATGCCGGTCGGTGGGAACAGGCTGGCGCCGCTCGGCGCTGCGAAGACGGATTGGTACGTGGCGCCCGCGCCGAGCGACCATCGCGACGTCAGGTCGACGCGCCCCGCGCCCTTGACCGGGTCGTCGGAGAACGGCGCGTCGCGCAGCCGCCCCTCGGCGAGCGCGACCATCTGGCCGCGCGGCACGTCGACGTCGCCGACGCGCAGCCGATCGGGCAGCCGGCGCTTGACGCGGTAGTGGCCGGGCGCCAGCGCGACGCGGCGGTCGACGCCGTCGGCCTTGTTGATCTCCGCGGCGACGAAGCCCTTGCCGTCCACCAGGAAATAGACCCCGCTGGGCGCCTCGCGTGGAAGGTAGACGCCCTCGTGCCGCACGGCGACGTCGGTCAGCACCAGGTCTCCGTTGCCGGCCAGGTCGTAGCTGAAGGTCGGGTGCTGCGCGCCGGCGGCGCTCTCGGCGGTGTCGGCAACGGTGCGGTCGTACGCGTAGGCGTAGGCCTCGAACAGCGTCACGCGCCCGTCGCCCGATTTGTCCGCCCCGCCGAGGAGGCCGCTGGCCAGGTGGTGCGAGAAGTAGCTGCCGCCGATCGTGTCCGATTCCTGCGAATCCTCGTCCGAGGTGCTGGACGTCAGGATCACCATTCCCTTCGCGTCGCGCGGGCTGTCCGCCTGGATCTCGAAGGCGGGTGCCCGCCGTGCGCCCTTGGTGCGCGTCATCGCGCCGGACTTGCACGAATCGAGGATCGCGATCCGGACATCCACTGGCGAAGACGCGATGCGCGCCTTGAGACCTTCGACAGGGATGCGCGTCTCGCCCAGGCGCAATGATCCGTCCTTGGCGTGCCCCGAATAATAGAAGAAGAGGGCCGTCTGCTCGCCGTGCCGCTTCGCCTCGGCGGCCTGCATCTCGACCGCGACGACCGCGGAGAGCAGCTGCGACGCGCTGGCGCCGATCAGCAGCGTCGCGTCCTCGGTGCGCACACCGCCGAGGCGAGTCAGGATGTCGTAGACCTTGCGCGCGTCGGCGCTCGCGTACAAAAGCGGGCGCGTCTCGCCGCCACCGCTGTCGTTGCCGGCCACGATCGCGAACCGGCGCAGCCCCTGCGCGCGCGCGGCCGGCGCCGCCGCCGTCACGGCGAGCAGCGCAACCGACGCGAGCTTGAGACCGATGCGCACCTTCCGCTCCTCCCCTTACGGCTTGGCGAACGTCCGCACGAACTGTTCGCCCGGCAGATCCAGGCTGGGCATGCGGGCCAGGTTGCCGCCCGCCCGGTCGTACGCGGCGCGCGCGGCGCGTACGGCGCTCTCGACGTCGATCGCCTGATCCGACAGCACGACGATGATCCGTTCGACGCCCGCGCCGTCCAGCTCCCAGCTGTCGGGCAGGTAGCGGGTCGCGCTGGCCGTGCCGTCCGGTAGCGCCAGGCTGTGGCCTCTCTCGGGCGACAGCGCCTGCACGACGCCGTGGTCGTCGATGGTCAGGGCGAGCAGGTACCGGTGCGCCCCCGGCTGATAACCGATCCGGAGCCGCTCGCCGCGCGCCAGCGGCTCCGCCGAATCGACGCGCGCGTTGCGCTGGCCGTCGACGCCCGCGACGCGCACGGTGATGCCGGCGCCGCCGCCCTTGGTCCGCGTCGTCGGCTGGTGGATGTCGGGCCGGGGGACGAACGTCACCATCACGACCAGCGACGCGGCCATCGCCAGCATCGGCGCGACCCACACGCTGATCGGCGTGGACCGGCGTTTCGTCCAACTGGACTTGGCCTTGGTCGCGCCGCGCGCCGCCCGCTCGACGCCGGCCGCGAAGCGATCGAAGGAGATCTCCTGCTCGAACCGGCGCTGCTCGTCGTCGAGGGCGCGGATGCGGGCGCGGCAGTCGGCGCACGACGCCGCGTGCGCGTCGATCGCCGCCGCATCCGGCCCCAGCGCCTCGCCCGCGCGCCGCCGCCGCAGCGTCAGGTCGCCGATGTGTTGTTGATTCTGGTTGGCAAGATTCATGCGTCACCTTCAGTTGCTCGGTCGTTCTCGCGCAGCGCCACCACGCTGCTCAGGCGCTTGCGCACGGTCGGGACCGATCGCCCGATCGCGGCCGCGACCTCTTCCAGAGTCATCTCGTCGACGTAGTAGTGAATGACCGCCTGCTGCGTCTCCAGATCCAGCTTGGCCAGGAGCTTCTGCGCCGCCTCGCGATCCTCGAACAGCTGCGGACCGCCGTGCCCCTCGCCGCGCGCGCGTGTCTCGCGTTCGAAGCGCTTGTGCCAGGGCGCGCGCTCGGCGCGCAGCACGTTCAGGCAGTGGTGGGTCGCGATCCGCACCAGCCAGGTCAGCGGCGATGCGTCGTTGCGAAACTCGTGCCAGTGACCGAGCGCCTTGGCGAAGACGTCCTGCATGGCGTCTTCCGCCTTGGTGCGATCGCCGAGCAGGTACTGACATCGGCCGTACACGGTTCCTCCGTACTGGGTGTAGAGCTCTCGCAGCGCCGCCCGCGAATCGGCCGGCTGCCCTCCGTCGATGACCTGAAGTCGAGGTTGTGATGTGCTCATTCGGGCATTCGCCCCGGGGCCGCGTCCGACCCCGAGGCGACTTCATTGTCGGACTAAAGCGAAGGCGTCAGGAACGAAGCATCCGGGAACGAGCAGGTCGCCGGGTCGCCCCAGTCCAGCGTCGGATCGTACGACACATTCCGGTACGTAGACAGGAACGACGTGTCCCAGCATTCAGAGACCGTGACCGGGGCGATACCGGCCGCCGCGACGTCGCCGCCCGTCAGCTGGTAATCGGTGCGGCCGGTGCCGGTCTCCTGCCAGCGGCTGTGGATCGTGAGGTCCTCCAGAGCCGAACCCGACGGATGAGGATCGGGATAGTAGTCACGCTTCGCGCCGTACTTCAGCTCGCCGCCTGCGCCCGGCGTCGCGGTGTACTGGTAGATCGCATTGTAGAGCTCGGTCGAGGGCGGATCGTCCTTGATCCCCTGGAAGTTGACGTCGATGGTCGTGATCGAGCCGGGCGCGGTGCGCGAATAGGTGAACGTCGCGACGCCGACCGCGTTGCCGTGATCGGGCAGCGTCTGAGCTGCATCGAAATCGGCCATGAACGACCCGCTGCCGTAGTTCTCGATGTTGCGACCCTGCGCATCGACGGCGCGCGTGTGCGTGCCGGACAGCACCGTGACGAAGGCGGTGTCGTCGGCGGCCTTCGGCTTGCCGTCGAGGGCCCAGTTGAAGACGTGCGGCTCGACGCGCGTGACGGTCAGCCGCCAGGCGTTCTTCTCGAGCGGCTGGCTGCCCGGTCCCCAGACCGCGGTGTCGCCGTGGACGCTGGTGGGCGGATAGCTGACGATGGTCTTGACGAGCAAGAGCACCGCGCCCGTCGCGCCGTTGACCAGGTCGGTCACCGCGCGCGTCAGCGTGTAGCTGTCGGCCTGCTGGCCGAGCAGCGCGCTGCGCGTGGTGCCGTCGCTGGACGTGAGCGCGCTTTGCGTGGTGCTGGCCGGGACGGCGAGCGCGACGTTGTCCGCGGTCGGCGTGCTGCCCGCGAACTCACCGTCATCCGCCAGCCTGCACCCCGCAAGCGCGAGCATTGCCGTGACACTGGATAGGACCAACGACCGTTTCATGGCTTCTCCTTGAAGGACTGTTCCCGACCGAACTGCCCAAACCGACACGGCTGGCGGCAAAAGCTGAAACGCGGCGACGCGTCAGCGAATTGACGCGAAAAACCCGGCCCGGAAAGCGCCCTTCGTGCGATCTTCGGCCATCGCCCCTTCGAAAGGATCGACCCGGGTCGCCATCGCGCTCGCCGTCCTGGCCGCAGCGTGCGGGGGCGGCTCGGGCTCGGGGAGCGCGGGCCACGGCGGCGGCGCCGGACGGACTGATGGTTCGGCAGGACAGGCGGGTGGTCAGAGCGGCGCCGCGGGCCAGGCCAGCGCGGGCCGAGGCGGCAGCGCCGGGCAAGGTGGCAACGCCGGAAAGGGCGGCAACGCCGGGACCGCGGGCACGGGCGGCACCTGCGGCTGCGTTGAATGCTGCCGATCGGATTCGACCTGCGGAATTCGCGTGGGGAGTCTGCTCGGGCCGTGCGTTATGATCGTGACCGGGACGCCGGACGACAACTGTCCGGGGTGGGTCGGCGGCGAGATCAACCTCGGCGGCTGCTGTCTATCGAACGGGCTGTGCGGCATCTCGATCGGCGGTACGGAATGCTTCGCGGGGTCCGAGATCGGAATGCCGCCGCAACCCTGCCCGTAGCCACGCGGCCCGCGCGGCGCCGGCGCAACGATCGCTGCTACGGGTTTTCCTGGGCGGGCGGCTCGGACGGCGGAGGTGGCGGCGCGGGCTTCGGCGCGGGCGCGGGTTCGGGCGGAAGCTGCGAGGGATCGGGCGCCATCATGCTCTTCAAGTCGATCGTATGGACGCGATCTTTTTCCTTCACGACGTGCTCGGCGGGGGCGGCGTGGTTCCGGCGCGGCGCCGGCTCGTGCGCC
>DATFXS010000226.1:0-3664 GCA_035315605.1 Polyangia bacterium | reverse complement strand
CTCTCCCCGCTTCGCGGGGCGAGGGGACCGGACGGGCGGGTTGCCCCTCTCCCTAACCCTCTCCCCGCTTCGCGGGGCGAGGGGACCGGACGGGCGGGTTGCCCCTCTCCCTAACCCTCTCCCCGCTTCGCGGGGCGAGGGACCGGACGGGCGGGTTGCCCCTTTCCCTAACCCTCTCCCCACTTCGCGGGGCGAGGGGACCGGACGGCTACGCGAGGGCTTTCAGGATTGCGGCGAAGGCGACGGGGGTGCGGACGGTGTCGCGGTGGCGCGTGACGGCGATCCGGACGACCTCGACGTCGGCGCCGGTCCAGGCCGACGCCTGCTCGACGGTCAGCGCGCCGTCGCCGTCGCCGATCGCCGCCGGCGGGATGCCGGCCAGCCGCCCCTCGCCCGGCAAGTCGGCGCGGCCGTTCCGGATGACCACCGCGATCTGCGTCGGCAAGCCGGTGCCGCAGATGCAGACCAGCCGGCGCGGCGCCGCCGCCGCGTCGAGCGTCCGCCAGGTCTCGCGCATGTCGGCGATCCGCTTCTCCATCACGTCGATCCAGACCGGATCGTCGGGGTCGCGCCGGAAGACGGACATGCGCAGCCTCCGCCAGGTCGCAAGCGCGTACAGGTCCTCCTGGTCGCCGCCGCCCGGATCGCCGACCGCGACGAACTTCGCCAGCGCGGGTGACGGGATCGCTTGCAGCGCGCCCGGGCACGCCATGAACTGCGCGGGCGAGACCGTCCGTCCCAGCGGCGCGAACTGGAAGCCGCGGTCGAGGCAGGCCAGCGTCTCGACGGTGCCGCCGTGCGGCCCGCCCGACGTCACGACGCGCTCGACGGGGAGGGCGCGATCGGCCGCGAACGCGGCGCGGATCATCGGCCCGCCGTTCGACAATCCCAGCATGTCGATCGGGCCGCCCGCGCGCTCGGCCAGCCGCCGCACCTCCGCCGCCAGCGCCGCGCCCAGGTCGATGATCCGCAGGCGCCAGTCGTACGCGAACCAGTGCAGCGTCTCGTCGAGACGGTAGCCGGTGTCGACCAGCGCGCGCTCGAGCGACCGCATCAGGTCGTAGTCGTAGATGCCGGGGATGATCGGGATGACCCGCACGATGCCGCCCGGCCGCCCGCGCAGCCCCTCCAGCGTCGCGATCGGCGGCCCGCCGTACAGGTTCCGCAGCCGCCCCCAGACGTGGCCGATCTCGTCGTCGACAATCTCCGTCGAGAACAGGCCAGGCACGACGAGCAGCGGGCGCACGGGTTGGCGGTTCACTCCTCGCGAAGGTAGCAGATCGGATCCTCGGCACGTCCGCCGGGCTTCTTGACCCGCACCCGGGCGTCAATCGTAGCGGACCGGGCTGTCGGCGATCGCCTGATTCATCTCCTCGGATGGGTCCAGACGCAGCGCCTCTTCCTGGACCGCCTTGGCGTCGGCGGTTCGGCCGGCGGCACGCAGGCTGGCGTAAAGCTCGGCGGCCGACTTGCGGAACTGGTTCCGGGAGATCTCCTCGATCTGCCCGAGCGCCTCCTTCGGCAGCATGCTGGCCATGAGGCGCAAGTCGGTGTGGGCGTGGACCTGGTGGTGGAAAGCGAGCTGCTTGAGTGGATTGGTGCACAGGCGGCCGAGGTCCGCCCAGCGCCCGCGCGCCTTGAGCAACTCGGCGAGGTGCGGGCCGGTGCACTTCGCGATCGTTTCCGCGTCCAGGCTGGTCTTCACGCCGTCGAACCAGGCGAGCGTGCGGTCGTCTTCCCCGAGCATGTAATTCAGCGTGACCCAGTCGACCCTCAGTTTGCGCGCCGCGGGGTCGGCGTCTGCGGCGGCGCCGGTCTCTTCGCGGATCTCGGTGAAGCTCGCCCGCGCCGGTCGGAAGACGCCGATCAGCTCCTTGATCTCTCTGGCCATGAACGATCCGCGCACGCCGCGCATGTCGGGGTCGACGCGCTCGATGTTTCGCCACAGCCAGACGTAGTGCGCGGTCGCCTTGACGAAGCTCTGGTCGTTCAGCAGCGACTTCGCGAACGACAACCGCGCATGCATGTTGCGCTCGAGGTCACTGCCACCCCTGCGCATCATCGTGTCATAGGGGGTCGCC
Organism: Polyangia bacterium; assembly: GCA_035315605.1. Taxonomy (GTDB): domain Bacteria; phylum Myxococcota_A; class Polyangia; order Fen-1088; family Fen-1088; genus JADGRB01. The sequence goes on along the minus strand of DATFXS010000226.1, from coordinate 1,583 downwards.
TTGCCGCGCTCGATGCCGGCCAGCCAGATCTGGAGGCGCGCCGGATCGAGATAGCCATCCATCCGGTCCTTCTCCTCCCCGTCCTTGAACACCAGCACCGTCGGCGCGCCGGTGATCTTCAGTGCCGCCGCCAGCTCGGGCTGCGCGTCGACGTCCACCTGCAGCCCGATTGCGTGCTTGTCGAACCAGTCGACGACCTGGGCGCTCCGCCATGTCGTCTTGTCCATCATCTGCGCGAGCTCGGATGACGAGCTCGTCGCGGCAACAATCAGCCAGCGGCCGGCTGCCCGGGCCTGCGCCGTCGCCTCCTCGAACGTCAGCGACTGGAATACGGCTGGTGGTTTCACGCCGATCCTTTCGCCCGGTTGCCCTCGGATCCGGAAGCCCCCAGGGGGGCGCCTGATTCGTCCGAATCAAACATTGGGCTCCTCCCCGGTTGGGGTTAGTCTAGCCCCGTTGCAGGCTCGTGCGGCTAAGGCGCAATCACAGCTTACGAACGGCAGCCGCGTCGCGGCACCGGCGCAACTCCGTGAAGCGTGCCCTGCGGCATTCGATCGCGATGTCGATGGAGGCGGGTGGCGGCGTGGCGGACAGAGAGCTTAGTGACGACGCCGGCGCCGGCGCCGGGGCGGCCGGCGACGACGAGAGCTGGACGGATCTGGAACACGTTCGCCCCGACCTGGACGAGGCGCTGCCGATCCGCCACGGGATGATGCTGGGCGGGCGCTACACGATCGAGAAGGTGCTCGGGCGCGGCGGCTGCGGCGTCGTCGTGCGCGCGCACGATCGCGTCCTGAAGGAAGCGGTCGCGGTCAAGATCGTGCGCGCCGAGCTGGCGAGCGAGCAGGTCTGGGCCGCGCGCCTCGCGCGCGAGGTGAAGCTGGCCCGCCAGATCCAGCACCCGCACGTCTGCCGCGTGTTCGACTTCCAGCAGGCGGACGGGCGCGTCTTCCTGGTGATGGAGCTGGCAGCGCGCGGAACGCTGCGCGAAGAGATTCGCTCGGGAGCGCTGAAGGCGCGCCCGCTGGCGGAACGGATCGCCGACGCGCGCGCCGTCGCCTCGGCGCTGGCGGCGATTCACCAGGCGGGGATCGTCCACCGCGATCTGACGCCGCAGAACCTGCTGCGCATGAGCGACGGGCGCGTCGTGCTGACCGACTTCGGTCTGGCCACGGACGCGCGCGACGGGAGCAGCGTCGCGGGCGGCACGATCTCGTACATGGCGCCGGAGCTGCTGCGCGGCGGGCGTTCCAGCTTCGGGTCCGACGTCTGGGCGCTGGGCGTCGTGATGCACGAGATCGTGTTCGGCGACAAGCCGCGCTGGCGCGACGGGGGCCTGGCGCCCGAGATGCTGCCGCCGGACCTGGGGCGCAAGCTGACCGCCGAGGAGGAGATCGCGTTCGAGGCGTGCCGCGCCTGCACCGAGTCCGATCCCGCGCGACGGCTCGCCAGCCCCGTCGAGGCGGCGCGCCGGCTGACGGAGCGCGCGGGCAGGCGCCGGCGGCCCGCGATCTCGCGGCGCGCGGCGTTGGTGGCGGGCGTGTCGCTGGGAGCCGTCGGGCTCGTCACCGGCTTGACCGCCC
>DATFXS010000225.1:0-2828 GCA_035315605.1 Polyangia bacterium | reverse complement strand
TTTCGCACCCAGGCGACCTTCGACGTCACCTTCTCGACCTTGAAGACGATCCTGCTGCTCGGTCTCGCCTACCTCTGGAGCGTGCGTGGCGCGTTCGTCGGGTTCGCCGCCGCCGCCGCCGCGATCATGGTGATCGCGGCGCGCGCGATGCGGCTGCCGGCCACCGGGGAGCCGTTCCCCATCCGCCGGATCGCCAGCTTCATGGGGGCGGTCGTTGCGTACACGGCGCTGCTGAACCTGGCGCTCAACGCCGACGCGTTGCTGCTGCGGAAGGCCGCGCTGTGGGCGCCCGGCGTCGACGCGACGGCGGCCGCCACCGTCGCCGGCAACTACGAGGCGCTGCGCACGTTCGCGATCCTTCCTTACCAGGCGCTGCTGGTGGTGACGTTCGTAATCTTCCCGCTGGTGTCGCGGGCGACGTTCGCCGCCGATCGTGAGGCGACGCGCGCGTACGTCTCGCAGACGATGCGCTACGCGCTGATCCTGGCGGGGCTGATGGGGATCGTGCTGGCGGCGCGGCCGTCGGCGCTGTTCGGTACGATCTACAAGCCGGAGTTCAGCGCGGGCGCTGCCGCGCTGCCGATCCTGGCCGCCGGGCAGTGCTGCCTGGCACTGCTGTCGGTCGCTTGTTCGATATTGAACGCGGCCGGGCGGACGCGCGCGCCGCTGTTGCTCATGATCGTGACGCTGGCGATCGGCGCGGCCGGCATCGCCATCTTCGTGCCGCGCGCCGCGACGGGCACGCCGATGCTGATCACGGCCGCCACCGCGGTCGCCGTGGCCACCGCGACCGGCCTGCTGGCGGCGCTGGTCGTGCTGCGTACGCGCCTCGGCGGCATGCCGCCGGCCGCCACGATGGTGCGGGTCGCGCTGGCGCTGGCGGGCGCGGTCATCGCCGCGCGCCTGGTGCCCGGCCACGGCAAGCTGCTCGGATTCGCGGTGATGGCGATGGTCGGTTTCGCCTACGTCGCGATTCTCGTCGTCACGCGCGAGTTCGGCGCCGACGATCGCGCGAAGTTCGCGAAGGTCTTCAAGCGCTAGCGCGGCGGCGCGATCGCCGCGTGCGCCCGAGCAGCGCGAGGCAAGCGATCGCGAGCCAAGGCGCGCCTGCGGACGTCGCTGTCTCGCCGACCGCGCAAGCGCAGCCGCCCGCTTTCGCGCCGCCCCCGGTGCTGCCGCCGGCTGCGCCCGCGGCGCCAGTGCCCGCGCCGCCTGCTCCGCTGGGGCCGGCCGTTCCCGCGCCGCCACCAGTGCCGGCGCTGCCGCCTGTCCCGGCGGTGCTGCCGCCCGTGCCGCCGGTGGTGCCCGCGCTTCCGCCGGTGCCTGCGCCGCCGGTCGTTCCCGCGCTTCCGCCGGTGCCTGCGCTACCGCCAGTGCCGGCGCTGCCTGCGCCGCCGCCTGCACCGCCCGCGCCCGTCCCGAGGTCAGGGGAGCGATCGCCGCCCGGCGCATCGCTCGCCGCGTCCGGCGCGGCATCGCGGCCGCCGTCGCCCGCCGCGTCGGCGCCGGCGTCGCCCGGTATCGTGGTCGGCGTCAGCGTCACCAGCGAGATCCCGAACCGCGGCAGATCGAACGTCACGACCGCCGATCCGCCCGTCGCGTCGACGGTCTGATCCACCGTCAGCTGGACCGGGTCCATCCCAGCCTTCAGCGCAGCGATCTGCGTCGCCGACGGCGACGCCGGGCTCCCCTGCGACGTCCAGACCGTGTACGCGTCGCCGTGCGTGTCGTCGACGCGCAGGTTCGACACCGCCAGCCGGGTTCCGAAGCTGGCCGGGACCTTGACGGTCAGGCGCACCGACGAGGCCGCGGCGGTGACCAGGTCGTCGTGGTAGTTCCAGACCAGCACCTGCACCTTCTGCCCATTCAGCGTCGCCATCGCGTCGATGTCCGGCTGCCCGCGCACGCTGCTCGCGAGGATCGCGTCCAGCGTCAGCGCGCCCGAGCTGGTGACCGGCAGGCGCGTGCCGTCCAGCGCCCCGAGCAGCTTGAACGCCCCCATCACCGGCAGGTTGATGCCGTTGGTCGTCAGCGCGCGGTAGCCGGCGAAGTAGGGCGTGCCCGGAAACGTGAACGCCCAGGTCAAAAGGCCCCCCAGCTTGACGCCCAGCCGCGCCTCCAGCTCGATCGTCCGCTTCATCATGGCGACCTCGTACGCGCCGTAGGCGGGCGAGTTCCGGTAGGCGTCGGCGGGCGTCGAGCTGACCGGACAGGCGGCGCAGCCGTCGGGATCGGCCTCCGTGATGTAGATCGGCTTGGCCTTGAACGCGGCGACGTTGGCGACGGCGCGCATGCCGCTCTGATGCAGGCCCAGCTGGTTGCCCAGGTTCATCTCGACGTGGCCGCCGGTGATGGCCGTGCCCCCCTTGGCGTGGAAGCTGATCAGGTCCAGGCGCGCGCCCGTGCCGCCCAGCGCGTTGGCGCCCGTCGCGCAGTGCTGCAGGAACTGCGTCAGGAAACTGCCGCCCGCGCTCGCGACGGCCGGTCCGCCCACCTGCGCGTTGGGCAGCACCTGGTGCACGGCCGCCTCCGTGTAGTCATACAGCTTCGCGTACTCGGCGAACGTTCCGTGCCAGTAGTTGATGTCGGGCTCGTTCCACAGCTCCCACAGCCAGCTGCTCTCGACGTTCGGGTAGCGCGCGCTCTCGTGCATCACCCACGCCTTGATCAGGTTCGACCACTTCGTGTAGTCGGTGGGCGGGTAGAAGCAACCGCCGTCGAGCGCTCCGACGCCGGAGTCCATGTACGGGTTCGGCCTCGTCGACAGCGCCTGCGGCATGAAGGCGATCTCCGTGAGCGGAAGCGCGCCGGCGCCGGTGATCGCATCC
>DATFXS010000224.1:0-5635 GCA_035315605.1 Polyangia bacterium | reverse complement strand
GAGCCGGTGAACGATCCGTCGGCCCCCGCGGTGAGCGTGCCGAGACCGGCCATCGGCTCGGGACCGAGGTCGGTGATGTTGACGGGGCCGGGCCCAGCCGCGTGGCCCGTGACCGTGACGGTGTTTAGGGGCGGGTTGGCGACCGGCGCGACGGGCTGCGAGATCGTGGGCGCCTTCGCGGTCTGCAACGACACCGTGATCGGCCAGGTGAGCGGCTTGCTGTCCGCGCATAGCGCCGCCGGAGGCGCCGCGCAGGGCGGCGCGCCGAGGTACGTCTGCTGCGTGAACGTCAGATTGTGCGTACCGAGCGCGACGGGAACGAAGGCCTCGAAGTCGCCGCTGCCGCTGACAGGTGCGATCACATCGCCGGCGACGCCGCCGCTGATCCGGACCGCGCCGGAGCCGATGCCGCCGATGCCGGTGATATGAACGTTGTCGCCCACCGCGACGATGGAGACCTCCTCGCCGTAGCGCGGGCTGACCACGCTGGGCGGCGCCGGCTGGCCGGAGGACGCGTCGACCGGCGACGCCAGCACGTCGACGAGGGGCATGCCCAGCTGGCCGATGGTCGGCGTCAGCGACAGGTCAGCGATGAAGCCCGAGCCGATCGGCTTGTCCGCTTTCACCACGCCCAGCTCGGTCTTGGTCGAGAAGTAGGTGACGTTCAGACCCGAGCCGGTGTTGTCGGGCGGCCCCGGCGGCTGGAGAGCGAACTGCGGCACCGGCTGCTTCGCCTGTCGCGAGCTGATCCAGAGGAGGCGGATCGTCTTGTCGGCGGTGTTGTTGGTGTAGGTGAGCCGGAGCCGGTAGTGCACGCCCGCCGTCAGCGGCACGTCGGCCGACTTCTGCGACGGCGAGATGGGCGGCGGGGGATCGGGCGCGGTGCACTTGTAAGGCGCGCAGTACGCCGACACCTCGGCGATGCAGCGCGCGTCCCACTCGGGCAGGAACGAATAGTACGAGAGGTAACCGCCGTCGCAGCAGTAATGGTCGACGGCGCAGATGCTGGCCGCGCACGCGTTGCAGCTCGAGTTCAGCTTGGGGCCTTCCGTGCAGAGATCGTGGCCACAGGCGCCCTGGGGCGGCGGGCTGGACGCCGGCGGGCCGGGGAACGTCACCGCCGACCCGTCGATGAACAGCTGCGCGCTGCCGCTGCCGACGACGTAGAAGTTGTAGCTCTCGGTGAAGGACGGGATGATCTCGCCGTCCCAGATCGCCGAGAACTTGGTCGGGCCGTAGCCGGACGGCAGGTCCATCGGCGTCGCGCCGGGCGGATTGACGTCCTTGTTGATGTCGATGTTCGGATCGGGGCGGGTGGTGGCCGCACCGGCGAAGCCCGGGAGCTGGAAATACGTTCCCGAAAGTCCGCTCGTGCCGCCGGGGGCGATCGCGTAGAGGTTGGCCGTCGGAATCGCAGTCTGGCCGATCGTGGCCGGCGGCTGCCAGGTCAGGCCCAGGGTGCCGGGCGTGGCCGCCGGCTCGGTCTGCAGGCGATCCCAGCGCACGCTGTACCGGTGACCGCCCTGCAGCGTGATGGTCCCGCTGGTCGTGCCCGGGGAAGTCGTGAACCAGTCGAGCACGGTGGTGCCGTTGACGAACAGCCGGCTCGGCTGCTGGGAAGCCTCGAAGGTGTAGCTGCCGTCCGTCGGCGCCTCGATCCAGCCCGACGCCAGCGCCGCGAACACGCGGCTGTTGACGCTCGCCGAGCTGTCGCCCGGCGCGCACGTGTCGGCGGCCGACGCGCAGGCGTCGGTCCAGGCCGTGGAGCAGCAGGTCGCATCGCCGTTACAGACCGACGTGGCGCAGGCGCTGCACGCGGCGTCGAGCGCGGCGCCCGCGACGTGCTCGCTGTGCGCGCAGCGCGGCACCTGCACGACACCGTTGCGCAGCAGCGTCGGCGGCGCGGCCGGCCCGCTCGCGGTGCTCTCGTCGATCGCGTAGACGTAGACGTTGCCGGTCTGATTGACCGGCAGCGTGAACGAGAAGCCGTGCCGCGCGTGGGTCAGGCCCGGCCCGTCGCAGGCGGCGCTCACCTCGCTGGCCAGCGGTTCGGTCAGGGCCTGGTCGGCGCGCGCCTCGCCGAGCAGCGTACCGCCGCCGTCAAAGGTCCCGCCGCTGTAGAAGCGGATCGCCACCGAGGCGCCGGGCCACTCCGGATCGCAGGACCAGCCGGTGATCGACGCGGACGTGCTGGACCCGCTGACGCCGTCCGCGCGCAGCACGGCGCCGCCCGGCCCGAAGAGGGCCGTCGGATAGATCGACTGGTCGTCGGTCGGGAGGTTCTGCGGCCAGACCTTCCCCGGCGCCCATTGTCCGCCGGCGTCGTTGCACAGCGCGCCCGCGTAGCCGGCGCAGGCGGCGGTCCAGGCGTCCGGGACGCCCGCCGAGCCGCAGCACTGCGGGTGGCTCTTGCACACCTGCGTCGTGCAGGGGCTGCAATCCCAGGGTAGCGCGTCGCCCGGCGTGTATTCGTCGTGCTTGCAGTATGTGGGCGAGAAGACGCTGATGGTGCCGACTTCCTTGGACAGCGCCGCCCAGCGGCCGTCCTCGATGTGATCGTGGTCGAGCCGATCGAGCGCCCCGAAGTCATCGCACTCGGTGACGGGCGACAGCTCGGCATACCGACTGCGCTGCAGCGCCGACTGCTTCAGAGCGGAATACGGCCCGGGCGCCATGTCGTCCTTGGCGATGAAGTACTCCTGCGCGTTCATCCACAGCGAGCCGGGGTCGTCGAGCTTGTTCCAGGGGGCCTCGATCGTGTTCGGCCAGATGATCTGCTGCGTGTCGTAGAGATCGACCTGGGTTCCGGTCTTGGTGAAGCTCTTGCCGGTCTGGCAGTAGTCGGCCATCGCGGCGTGCTTGCACGAATTGTAAAATTCCTTGAGGTCGAAGGTCTTCGGCACCCAGGTCTTGAGAACGCCGTCGTACTCGTAGGCGGTCGTCTGGGCCCACGGGCGGTAGCCCCAGTTGCGCATGCATTTCGACGCGACGCCGGTCGCCGTGCAGGCGAAGTAGAACTGGTCCGCATGGGACATCGTATCGTCGTGGATCGCGACCGCTGACGCGCTCTTGGTGAGCGGGTTGTAGGGGCAGAGCGACATCCACTGCCCGCTCCACTTGTGGAAGAAGTAGACGATGTAAAGCTCGTCCTCGTTGTCCTGCTCGTCGAAGTTGTGAAACTCGTTGGGGATGGGGTCCTTGAACGCGTCGGCGATGAACAGGTCCAGGTCCTCGGCCGGGTTGTTGTCCGCGTCGACCAGGTGGGCGACCGCGTAGTGCTGGCTGGCCGATCCGCTCGCCAGCGAGATGTAGTTGCCGTCGCCCGTGCTCATCGACGGGATGCGGGTGATCGTGTGCGCCACGACCCCGCTGTTCGACGTCGTGCCGCGGATGTCGACCGAGTCGATCGCGACACCCTTGATGTCCGGCGCGAGCAGATCGTTGCCCATCAGCGAGTTCCCCTGCGCCGTGATCCCCTGCGCCGTGATCCCCTGCGCCGTGATCCCCTGCGCCGTGATCCCCTGCGCTGTGATCCCCTGCGCCGTGATCCCCTGCGCCGTGATCCCGGCGATCGCGCCCGCAGACGCGAGCACGAGGCCGATACCCAGCCAGAGCGGCCACCAACGACTCAATGATTTTTTCGACATCAGTTCCTTCTCCCAAGCGATGAGCAGATTCGGATTCCAGCGGTCGCATCACGAAACGTCGGCGGCACCGGCTCGCGATTCGAGATCCGGCAATTGACCGGCTTGAAGTAGTAGCTGCCGCCGCGGATGACGACTTGATCGGGCTTCAGCGACGACGCGACCAGCTCCCAGATGTTGCCGGCCATGTCGTCGACGCCGAAGGGGCTTCGCGACGCGGGGTGCGACCCGACCATGTCGGGCCCGTACGCCGAATCCACGCGGCCGTAGGTGACGTCGTGATTGGCGTCGTCGGCCTCCAGATCGTCGCCGTGCGGAAACAGACGGGTGTCCGCCCCGCGCGCCGCCCGTTCCCACTCCATCTCGGTGCAAAGACGGGCGCCCGGAACGCGCCCCGTGCTGTCGAGCCAGGCGGCGTACTGGTTGGCGTCCGCAGGTGAAATGCCGGCGACGGGAAAGCGGAGCCAGTCCTGCCGGACGCGCCGGTTGCGGCCGACGTACGTCACCGCTTCGCCCGCCTTGGCGACATAGCGCTGGGTGAGCGGCTGGAAGGTCAGCTCCCAGCCTGGCGACACATCCTTGAGCAGCAAGAAGCCGCGAATCGCGGTCGAGACGTTGGGCGCGTGCCGGGCGCGCTGCGCGGCGGGCAGCGTGTCGAGGAACTGGATCCACTCGCCGTAGGTCGTTTCGTTGCGCGCGATCAGATAGCCGTCGGTTTTTCGCCGGTGAAGCGGAACCGTGTCGAAGAACTGGGCCCGGAGAATCTCGTCGGAATCGCCGAACCAGAACTCGCCCGGCGGCACGTAGACGAAACCTTCCGGCACGGACGCGGCGGGCGGAAGCGTGACCTCGAGATCGACCCGCTCGCCCCGCTGCACCTCGAAGGGCAGCCGAACGGGCGCGCGCCCGGGCGCATCGATTGCCAGCCGATACGAACCGGGCGGTAGCGATTTCGGTTGGGCAGCGGCGACCGGACCGAGCGCCTTGGCGTTGCGCCGCCCGGTCACCGGATCGCGCTCGTATCGTTCCAGCTGCGCCTGCGAGGCGGCCTGCGCGGTCCGGAACACCAGCGTGCCGGGCGCGGTCAGCGCGGCCCGCCTTCGCCCGTTCGTGTCGACGGTCGCGAGGCGCTCTTCCAGCACGCGCGCCTTGCTCTCCAGCCCCAGCTCGTCCGCGAAGATCAGGTGCTCGAAGCGGACGTCGGCCAGCTGGGCGCGGATCTCCTGGCGCGACTGGTCCAGCGCGAACGCCGTCTCGAACATGCGTTCGGCCTGATCGAAGCCGGCGTCGATGAGCGGCACCAGGGCGCGCGTCTGTCGCCAGAGCGTCTCGCCCTCTTCGCCGTTCATGGCGTCGAACGCCGCGAAGGCGCGGGCGCGCAGCTGCCGCGCCTCCTCGGACCGGCGGCGCGCACTGCCCGCCTCGACCCGGGCGCCCTCGACCCGGCGCGCGATCTCCTGCTCAGCGTCGGCGCGCCGCCGCGAACTCCACTGCCACGCACCCAGCACCGTGACGGCGACGGCCGCGATGGCGCCGCCCGTGATCACGCGCCGCCCCAGCTTGATGGCCGGGTCGCTCTCCAGCGCGCGCAGCAGGGCCGCCATCGAATCCCAGCGCGCCGCCGGATCGACCTTGAGGCCGCGCAGGATCACCCGACGGATCCAGGCCGGCACGCCCCGATCCTTGGGCATCGGCCGCAGCGATTCGGTCGTGACGTTGACCGAGATGCTGAGCATGTCGTCGCCCGCGAACGGCCGCTCGCCATAAAGCGCCTCGTACAGCGCCACGCAGAAGCTGAACTGATCGGTGCGCGCGTCCGCGGGCGCACCCCGGAACTGCTCGGGGGACATGTACGCGGGCGTTCCCAGGATGGCGCCCGCGCGGGTCAGGTTTACGCTCAGCGCCTCCCACGGCGTGGTCGTGCCGACCGGCCGGACCTGCTCCGGCTCGGCGAGGATCCGCGTGGAGAACTGGTCCTCGGACTGGCCCTT
>DATFXS010000223.1:0-12492 GCA_035315605.1 Polyangia bacterium | reverse complement strand
TCGACGGTCTCGATCGTCCCGTACAGCATCGTGCAGTTGGACCGCAGCCCCATCTGGTGGGCGGTGCGGTGAACGTCCAGCCATTCGTCGGCGGTGCACTTGTCGTCGCAGATCTTCTTGCGGACGCGCGGCGCGAAGATCTCGGCGCCGCCGCCCGGGATCGAATCCAGGCCCGCCGTGCGCAGGCGGGTCAGCACCTCGGCGACCGACATCCCGTACTTCTTCGCGTAGTAGAAGATCTCGACGGCCGTGAACGCCTTCAGGTGGATCGCGGGCTGGATCCGCTTCAGCCCGGCCAGCAGCTCGGTGTAATAGTCGAATGGCAGCCCGGGGTGCAGCCCGTTGACGATGTGGATCTCGGTAATCGCGTCGGCGGCGGCGACGCGCGCCCGCAGGCGGCCCCAGGCCTCCTCGTGCGTCATCGTGTACGCGCCTTCGTCGCCGACCTTGAGGCGGGCGAACGAGCAGAACATGCAGCTCGCCTCGCAGACGTTGGTGGCGTTGATGTGCATGTTGCGGTTGAAGAACGTGCGATCCCCGTGCAGCCGCTCACGCACCTCGTTGGCCAGCGTGCCGACCTCGATGAAGTTCGGGTGCTCGTAAAGCGCGACGCCGTCGGCGAGCGATAGCGGCTCGCCCGCGCGCACCTTGTCGCGAATGGCCGCGAAGCTCACGGCGCCACCTCCTGCAATGACCCGTCGGCCATCCGTTCGCACGGGGTCAGGCCGGCGCCGCGGATCAGCGTCACGGCTTCCTTGCGCGTCAGGGCCGGGTTGTTCGCGTTGGCGCCCAGGCGGAGGGCGCGCTCCGCCACGATCGGCGCATGGATCTCATCGGCGCCGAAGCCGAACGCCATCTGGGCCAGGCGCGGCCCCAGCGCGGCGACATCGGCGAGCAGGTGCGGCACCTGCGGCAGCGCCAGCCGGCAGAGCGCGAAGCAGCGGAGGGTGTCGAGGCCGAACGGCTCACCGACCGGCGCGGGCATGACGCCCCACGGGGCCGGCACGGCGGCCGCGATCGTGGCGAGGCGCGCGAGGCGCTCCGCGTCGCTTTCGCCGTTCGTGAACGGGAAGGGGACGATCGGCTGCGCTTCCGGATCGCGCGTGCGGGTGAAGAAGCCGCGTCGGTTCCAGCGCGCGTCGCGCGCCGCTGCCGCCTGGCGGCCGAGGGCGAAAAGATCGAGCGCGGCCAACGCCGCGGACGCCGCCACCGCCGCAGGACGGGAGTCTTCGGTCGCGGACGCGCTCACTTGTCGTCTCCTTTTCTTTGTCCTTCGCCCCAGCGGGGCATCAGCTTGTTCGGCAGCCCGAGCTGGTCGAGCACGCGCCCGACCACGGTGTCCAATAACGAATCCACCGTCCCGGGTTTCGAATAAAACGACGGCGAGGCGGGCAAAACGACGGCACCCGCGCGCGTCACGGCCAGCATGTTCTCGAGGTGGATCGCCGACAGCGGCGTCTCGCGCACGACCAGGACCAGCTTGCGCCGTTCCTTCAACATCACGTCCGCGGCGCGCCCGATCAGATCGTCGGAGATCCCGTGGGCGATCCGGGCGAGGCCCCCGGTCGAGCACGGGATCACCACCATCGCGTCCCAACCGGCCGAGCCCGACGCGAACGGCGCCCGGAAGTCCCGCAGGCCGTACTTCTTGAAAGGATAGGCCGGCACGTCGCCGATCTCGTGCGCCCAGACCTCGTTGCCCGATTGCGTGAACACCAGGCCGACCTCGACCGTGCCCTGCAGCGGAACCAGCGCGTCGAGCAGCCGCTTGGCGTAGATCGATCCCGACGCGCCGCCGACCGCGACGACGACCTTCACGATGCCACCACCATCGTGGCGACGCCGGACGGGAACAGCGCCTTGGTCTCGACATTCGCAAAGCCGACCTCGCTGAGCAGCGCCGCCAGCTCGGCCGGGGAGCGGAAGCGGCCGATCGAATCGGGCAGATAGCGGTAGGCGTCGCGATCGCCGCTCACGATCCGCCCGATCAAAGGAAGGACGCGCGCGTTCCAGAAGCGATCGATGAAGAGGCGCGGGCGCTCCGGCCGCAGGAACTCGAGCAGCACGATGCGGCCGCCCGGCCGGACGACGCGCCGGAGCTCGCGCATGCCCTGCGGCAGGTCGGCCAGGTTGCGGATGCAGAACGCCGAGAACGCGCCGTCGAACGCGCCGTCGCGGTAGGGCAGGTGGTGGCCGTCGGCGGCGTGCGCGTCGATGTGCGCGCCTTCCTTCACCTTGGGCCGGCCCGCCACCAGCATCTCGCGCGCGAAGTCGGCCGCCGCGACGCGCGCATCCGGCACGCGGCGCGCGATCTCGATCGCGCCGTCCAGCGTCCCCGCGCCGAGGTCGAGGAACCGCGGCGCCTCGCCCATCCCGTCGACCAGCCGCGCGATCGCCTTCTTCCGCCAGACCACGTCGACGCCGACTGACATCGCCCGGTTGGTCGCGTCGTAGCGCTTCGCGATCCGGTTGAACATCCCCCGGACGTCGGCGCCGCTCTCCGCCAGGCTCGCGCTCACAGCCCCAGCTCCTTCAGCAGCGCCGCCGCGCGCGCGTCGACGGCCGGATCCATCTTCAAGACCTCGGGCCATTCGCGCGTGAACCCTTCCTCTTTCCACTTGCGCGTGGCGTCCACGCCCAGCTTGCCGCCGAAGCCGAACGCCGCCGACGCGTGGTCCAGCACGTCGATCGGCCCCTCGGCGAAGAAGACGTCGCGCTTGGCGTCGATGTTGTTCAACGCCCGCCAGGCGACCTCGCGCACGTCCTGCACGTTGACGTCATCGTCGACGACCACGATGCATTTCGCGAACATCATCTGTCCCATGCCCCACAGCGAATGGCAGATCTTGCGCGCGTGGTGCGGGTACTCCTTCTTGATCGACACGATGCAGAGGTTGTGGAACACCCCCTCGATCGGCAAGTTCATGTCGACGATTTCAGGGAAAGTCATCTGCAGGAGGGGCAGGAACAGCCGCTCGGTCGCCTTGCCCAGCCAGGCGTCCTCCTGAGGCGGCGGGCCGACGACCGTCGTCGCGTAGATCGGGTGCTCGCGACGCGTGATCGCCGTGATGTGAAAGACCGGGTAGTCGTCGGCCAGCGAGTAGTAGCCGGTGTGGTCGCCGAACGGCCCCTCGCGGCGCAGCTCGTCGACGTCGACGTAGCCCTCCAGCACGAAGTCGGCCGACGCCGGCACTTCCAGGTCGTTGGTCTTGCAGCGCACCATCTCGACCGGCTTGCGGCGCAGGAAGCCCGCGAACAGGAACTCGTCGATGCCGTCGGGCAGCGGCGCGGTCGCCGCGTACGGCAGCACCGGATCGCCGCCCAGCGCCACCGCCACCGGCATCCGCTGATGCCCGAGCTCCTTGTACCGGCGCATGTGTCGCCGCCCTGTCTTGTGGAGCTGCCAGTGCATGCCGGTGGTCCGCTTGTCGTAGACCTGCATCCGGTAGCAGCCGACGTTGCGCGTCCCCTTGTCGGGATCGCGCGTGATCACCATCGGCAGCGTGATGTAGGGGCCGCCGTCGCCGGGCCAGGTGGTGATGATCGGCAGCGCCCCGAGATCGACGTCCGTCTCGACCACCTGCTGGCAGGGCGCGGTGCGCACCGTCTTCGGCGTGGCGGCGGCGACGCGGGCCAGCTTCGGCAGCATGCGCAGCTTGTCCATCAACCCGACGGGCGGCTGCGACCTGACCAGCTCCAGGATCGCGCGCGCGTGCTCGTCCAGATCGCCGACGCCCAGCGCCCACGACACGCGCTGCCGCGTCGCGTACGTGTTGATGAGCAGCGGATGGCGCGATCCGGCCACGCGTTCGAACAGCAGGGCCGGCCCGCCCGCGCGCATCACCTGCTGCGCGATCGCGCTGACATCCAGGTTCGGATCGACCTCGCGCGCGATGCGCCGCAGCTGCCCGCGCTGCTCGAGGAAGCGGACGAACGTCTGCAGATCTTCCCAGTGGGCGGGGACACCCGCCGCTTCGCCCTCCGCAGCGCGCGCCGCCTGCGCCGCATCGGCGGGGGTCGCCGCCGTCGCCACCCTGGCCTGCGACATCAGGAGCTCCTGTCCGCCGACAGCCGCGCCAGCGTCCGCAGGCTGTCGCGGTAGGCGGACGGCGGCAGCGCATCCAGGGCGCCCGCCGCCTCGTCGGCCAGCGCCGTTGCCTTGCGTCGCGCCTTCTCCACGCCACCCGCGGCGCGAACCTCGGCGAGGATCTCCGCCGCCACCGCCGCCGGAATCGCCTGCTCGCCGACCTGCTGGCGGATGCGCCGGCCCAGCGCCGGATCCGCTTCGCACGCCAGCAACACCGGCAGCGTCAGCTTGCCCTCCTGCAGGTCGTGTCCGACCGACTTGCCGGCCGTGCTCTCGTCGATCGCGCTGTCCAGCACGTCGTCGGCGATCTGAAACGCCCGCCCCAGCGCGCGCCCGTATTTCTCCAGCGGCGCGGCCAGCTGCGGCGGGACCGATCCGCCCACGCGCGCGCACCAGGCGATCAGCGACGCGGTCTTGCGGTCGATGACGCGGAAATAATCCTCGACGGTGGCGTCGGGGTTGCCGGCCCGCTCCAGCTGCGCGACCTCGCCCTCCGCCATCTCGGTGACCGTCGTCGCGAGCGACTGCACCATCCCGACCGATCCGGTCTGCGCGACCGTGTCCAGCGCCCGTGCCAGGCAGAAGTCGCCGACCAGAACGACGACGCCGTTGCCGAACACCATCCGCGCGGCGGGACGGCCGCGCCGGACCCGCCCGTCGTCGACGACGTCGTCGTGGTACAGCGTCGCGGTGTGAATCAGCTCGGCCGCGCAGCCGACCGCCACCGCGTGGTCCAGCGGCGTATCCGTGGCGCGCGCCGCCAGCACCGCCAGCAGGGGGCGCAGCCGCTTGCCGCCCGCCCCCAGCAGGTGCGCGCCGACCTGCGGGATCGACCCGATCGGGCTCTCCATCCGCTCGGCCAGGCGCGCCTCGACCACGCGCATCTCGTCGCTGACGAGCGCGACGATCGCGTCGAGGGTGGATACGTTTGGCCCGGCCGCCACGGCGGACATATTCATCACAGATCCGGCCCGGGACACCACGTTTCTAAATATTCAAAAATAATTGAAAGATGCAAGGTTTATCGCGTGGGGCCGGCGCGAGCGCGGCTCGCGCGCGCCCGTCGCGCGGGGTCAGGGGCCCTCCCAGGGGGCCAGTGAAATCAGGGTCACCGGGGCCGTGTTCAGCTCGCGCACGCCGACGTAGGGGTGGAAGCCCTGAGCGTGCGACTGCTCGGCCGCCGATCGCGCGAGCGTGGTGTCGCCGACGTCGGCGTATTCGATCGTGAACACGGGCCGCGCCGCGACCGCCCGGGCGCGCGCGATCGCGCCCAGCTTCCAGGCGCGCTCGGCGTCGGTGGTGGCACGGTACGCCCGCCGGCCCGGATCGTAGAGCGCGAACACGCCCTCGACCACGAAGCCATCGACGAACGGCGCGGCGTCGACCAGCGCGTCGCTGCCGTTGGCCAGGAAGATCGCGCGCGGGAACGCCTCGCGCAGCCGGCCCAGCCAGTCGCGCAGCGCCTGCCGCGAGCCCGCGAACCGCGCCGGATCCTTGGCCTCGAGGTACGGCACGGTGTCGATGGTGTCCAGCATGACGCCGTCGTAGCCGTGCTGGATCAACGGCGGCAGCTCGTCGTGAAGCAAGACCTCCTGCCAGCGCCGGTCCCGGATATCGACGCGGACCCCCGGCCAGTCGGGGTTCGGCTCGACGAGGAACGGCTGGTCGCGGATGGCGGGCCAGGTGGGCCGCCGGGTGTCGGCTTCACCGACGCTCAGGTAGGCGAGGCGGATCGTCGACGCCGGAAAATCCTGGATCGGAATGCTCGGATCGCCCGACAGCACCACCATCTGCGCCTCACGCGCGTAGTGGCGCCAGTCGAGCGACTCCAGCATCGGCGACGCGCCGATGACGATCCACCAGCGGTCGACCCGCGCCAGCGCGGCGCCATCGACGTGCGGGCGCGGGTGCGTGCAGGCGACGATCGACATCGCCGCCACGCCGGCCCGCAGCGCCGCCGTCACGGCCCGGACTACTTGGAGGGCGCGGGAGCCGCCTCGGGCCAGCCGAGCGCGGTGTAGACGTCGTCAGCCGATTCGTAGGTCTTGTCCGGCAGCGTCTCCGTGAACCACTTCTTGTCGTCGGCCTTGATGCCCTTCACGTGGGCGACGATCGTGGTCTTCGACGCCGGGTACTTCACCTTCTTGATCTCCATCCGGAGCTTGTTGTGCTCGGCCAGCTTCTGCTGGTCTTCCTTCGACATGCCGGCGCCCGCGCTGGTCGCGCTCGCCTCGTCGCTGCCGCTGCTCGCGGGCTTCGCGGTCTTCGACCCCGCCGCGAGCGCGCTCGAGAAGCTCGGCACCGCCAGCCCCAACGCCAACGCCATCATCCAACCCAGTTTCCACTTGCGCATCGAGATCCTCCTCGTTCTTTCGCTTCCGCGATGACCTCATGCAAGCTAGGTCGAGGTCACCACCTGTCAAGCAGACCGCGGCCGCACCTCTTCCTGTAACCCCGAATCGAGGTTCGCGTTACGGCGCCGTGACTGTGGCGTACGCGGCACTCGGGAATGTCGTCGAGGGAGATTGACCGTCATGGGCACGACCGTTGCAAAACCCGAAAGGCGCTGTGATGGGGGGAGGGTTTGTGTTGGCCATTTTGTGGCTGGCGTCTCCGGACGCCGATCGGCTGCGCAAAGAAGCCAGCGACGATCTTCTGAACGGCCAGTTCGATCGCGCGCGCCGCGAGCTGGAACAGGTGCTGGAGCTGATGCCGCGCGACGCGCCGGCGCAACGTGACGCCGCGCGCGCCGCGTCTGCCGCCGGTCAGTTCGACTACGCGGCGGCCGCGCTCGAGCGGGCCCACCACTTCGAGAAGCACACCCGCGATCCAGAGCTTCATTATCTGCGCGGCGAGGCGCTCTATGTGCTCGGCCGTGACGACGAGGCGCGGCGCGAACACCACATCGCCGAGCTGGAGATCGGAGCGGCGCCGACCGCGCGGATGGAGAAGTTGTGGCTGGCGCGCATCTACGCGCGACGCGGCTACGTCGTGCTGGCCGATCGGCTGTACGAATCGTTGCAGCCGGCGCCGCCCGCCAAGGATTCCGAGGTCTCCTTCAACCAGGCCGACGCGCACCTGATCAACGAGGACTGGACGGGCGGGGCGCGCGTGCTGCGCCGCTACCTGGTGCTCGATCCGAAGAACGTGCGCGGGCGCGAGATGCTGGCCTGGGCGCTGGAGGCGGGCGGCGACCTGGACGGCGAGCTCGAGGTGCGGCGCAGCCTGTCCGACGACCAGCCGTCGCCCGCCCACGATCGCGACTACGGGCGCGCGCTCGAGCGTGCCGAGAGCTATGCCGCCGCGCGCGACCGCTACAAGCGCGCGATCGCCGAGTCGGGCAGCGGCGCCGACGCGACCCTCGTCACCTCGTACGAACGGATGCGCTATCGCACGACGCCCGAGGTGGCGGCGGGCGGGTCGCTGCGTTCCGATCCGCAGGCGTGGGCGTGGCGCGCGCAGGCGGGCGGGGTGCTGCCGTTCGGCGCGCGCCACAGCCTGGCCCTCACGGCGTGGCACGATTCATCGAGCGACTGGCACACGAACCAGGTCGTCGGCCAGGACGTGCTCGCGAAGACCGGCACCGTGACCGGCCTGGGCGCGCAGCTGCTTCTCGCCCGCCGCGCCGAGGGGTCGCTGCTGCTCGGCGCCGACCTGCGCTACGCGACCGAGGCGGGCGTCGATGCGAGCGGGGTCCAGAGGCTGCCGGAGCACGGCGGATTCGCCTTCGGCGGGCAGCTGGAGGCGGCGTCGAACCTGTGGCAGTACGCGCACGTCAACCTGCATCTGGACGCGAACGAGCAGTGGAACGAAGCGCCCGTCACCGTGCACGAGGGGGGGACGATGTCGGGCGCCACCGGGCACCTGTTTCTCTTTCCGAAGAGCCACATCGTGCTGTTCGACGGGGGCGGGCAGGCGCGCCAGCTGCTGCTCAACGCGCAGGGGACGCCGGACAAGCCCAAGGCCTCACAGCTGCTGGTCTGGGGCGGCGTCGACTTCAACCTCTGGTCGCAACCCGCCCGCGTCGTTCACGCGGAGGCGCTGGATGAGAGGCTCGTGCGCCGCGTCTACCTGACCGACGCCGGCGTGCTCGCGTATCGGCACTACGAGCTGTGGACCGACGCCCAGCCCGATTTTCGCATCGCGCTCGCGCCGCGCGCGTCGATCGACAACGGCACCCTGATCGTTCGCAAGGCGCTGGCCCACGGACGCATCGGGCTGGACCTCCACGGCGGCGGCGGCTACGACAACATCCGCGAGCACGTGCTGTATCAGCTCGGCGGCGCGCTGGTTCTGGCGGCGTCGTGGCGGACGCGCCTGCAGGCCAGCTACGACCTGGCGCACGAAACGGCGACCGGCCTGCCCGGCAACCTTCACATCGGATGGCTGACCTTCCATGCCGACATCTGAAACCATTCGCCGCTTCTCCGGAACGACCCGGGCGATCGTGCTCGAGTCCGCCGTCGGCGTCGCCGCCACGCTGGCGATAGCGGCGCTGTGCGGCGTGCCCCGGCTGGGGCTGGGCGTGATCGATCCCCACCCGATCTGGCTGATCGTGCTGGTGATGGCGGCGCGCTACGGGACGCGCGGCCTCGCCATCGTCATCCCGATGGCTTGGGGCGCGCTGGCGCTGGCCGGCAGGAACGGCGAGCCGGAACGCGTGCTCGACGTGCTGGCGATGCCGACCGAGCTGGGGGCCCTGGCGGGCGCGGTGCTGGTCGGCTGGATCGTGTCGACCAACGAACGTCGCGAGCGCGCGCTGGCAGGCCGCGTGACCGAGCTGGAACGGCGCACCAGCGCCGACGCCGCGACGATCGGGGATCTGCGCCGCGCCGCCCTGGCGCTGCGTGCGCGCAACGATCGTCTCGATCTGTCGCTGACCTTCCTGCGCAACGTCGCCTGGCGGCTTCAGGCGACGGACGCGGAGGCCGCCGCCCAGGCCGCGCTGGAGCTGATCACGGCGCGCCTCGGCGCGCGCGCGGCCTCGGTCGAGATGTCGGTGGACGGCGAGCTTCGCCCGCTGGCCGTGATCGGGATCTGGAACCGCGAGGCGCCCGACCGGACGGCGCTGGCCGTGCTGGCGGGGGGCAAGCCGGTGCGCGCGCTGGAGCTGGCCGAGGGCGGGCCCAACGACAGCGACATCGCCGCGCCGATCGTCGACGGGGGCGGCACCGTGCGCGGCGTGCTCGCGGCGCGCGGCGTCCCGGGCGGGGGATCCAGCCTGGCGGCGCTGCGCGATCTGGCGGTGATCGCCGACTGGGCGGCGCCCGTGCTATGCGGCGCGCCATCCCGGACGCCGGACGAGATGACAGCGGCCTCATCCGCCAATGCCTGACGCGCCCCACACGGAATCCACGCGAAGGTTTGCGGCGAGCTGGATCGCCGCGAGCCTGGCGGATCTGGCCGGCGTCGCGCTGCTGGTCGGCGTGCGGCAGGCGTGGGCGCTGCCGGTGGCCGGCGGGCTGCACGTGGCCGCGCTGTTGCCGATCGCGCTCCGGCGCGCGCTCGGTCCCAGCGAGAAGACGCTCGCGCTGTCGTTCGTGTTCGCGCTGCCGGTGGTCGGCGCGCCGCTGGCCGCGCTCGCGCTGGAGCCCGGAGACGGCGAGCTGGCCGTCGATCTGGCGGCCGGGGCGGTGCCCGCCGCCGAGATCGTGGGCGGTGATTTCGGCCGGCTCGCCGCCGCGCTGCCGAGCTGCGAGGCGTTGATGGCGGGCAGCGTGGAGGAGCGGCGCGCCATCATCGCGACGCTGGTCCGGCACGGCGACGCGGACGCGGTGGCGCTTCTGCGCTGGGCGCTGGGCGCGTCCGATCCGGACCTGGCGGTCGACGCGGCGCTGGCGCTCGAGGAGATGACCGCTTCGTTCGACGCGCGCCTGGCGGCCTGCCGCGAAGCGCTGACCGCCGCGCGCGGCGCGGAGGGACATCCGGACGCGCCGCCCCCGGCGCTGCCGACGGCCGAGGCAGCGCTGGCGACCGCCGAGCTGATCACCCACGCCGTCGACGTGGGCATCGCGGATCCGGCGCTGGTGCCCGCGCTGGCGTCCGAGGCGCGGGAGGATTACGAGCTGGCCGGCGCCGACCGCGCGCGCGCCGACGCAGTGGCGATCGGCCGGACCCAGCTCGAGCTCGGCGCGCTGCGGCCCGACACGGCGCTCGCCTGCATCGACGCCGCGCTGCCGGACGCGGGCGCGGATGCGCGCCCGACGTTGCTGGCGCTCCGCGAGGAGGCGCTGCTGGCGTCGCACGCGCTGCCGTGGGAGGGACCGTCGGCGCTCGCCAGCTACCAGGTGCGCGCGCACTCGCACGCGCGGCGGCCGCCGCCGCTCACCGCGCGCCGGCGTCTGGGCATGCCGCCCGTCCCGGCGGCCAGCGGTTCGATCCGCGTCGGTCCGGTCCAGATCCCGGGCGCGGCGGCCACCCGAAAGGTCCGCGATGCAGGCCGCTGACCCCCAGGCGCTGGCGGCGTTCAGCGTCGCCGACGAGCCGGTCGGCGCGGTCCCGGCCGACGTCTGCTTGCTTGTCGAGGGGACGTACCCGTTCGTCTCGGGCGGCGTGTCGTCGTGGGTCCACGACGTCATCTGCGGGCACCCCGAATTGAAGTTCTCCGTGCTGTATGTCGGATCGTATCCGGGCGCGCACGGGGAGCCGCACTACCAGCTTCCCGAGAACGTCGTCGCGCTTCACCGCGTCTTCTGCCAGGAGGCGGCGCTCGCGCCGCTGGACGGGGCGGGGCGGGCGACGCTGCGGGAGCAGATCCGCGCGCTGCGCACCGAGATCGACGCGCGCCCGTCGTCGTCGCGCGTGCTCGCCGGCCTGGAACGGATGCACGTCCGGGGCGAAGCCGGCGCCGAGGTGCTGGCGGCGCTCGCCTGCAACGACCTTTCGCTTCCCGAGCTGCTGCACGGCCGTTCCAGCTTCCAGCTGCTGACGACGATCGCCGAGCGGGTGGCGCCCGATGCCCCGTTTCTGGATCTGTTCTGGCACTACCGCGCGATCTTCGCGCCGGTGCTGCGGCTGCTGGCAGCGCCGACCGTGGCGGCGCGCTGCTACCACGCCGTCGCCACCGGCTACGCGGGCCTGCTGGCCGCGCTCTGGAGCCACCGCACGGGGCGCCCCTTGATGGTGACCGAGCACGGCATCTACGCGCGCGAGCGAGACATGGAGCTGGCGCGCGCCGACTGGATCCGCGACGAGGCGGGCGGCATCTCCGAACCGCGATCGACCTGGGCGCCGCGCATCTCGCCGCTGCGGCGCCTCTGGTCGTCCTTCTTCAAGGGGCTGTCACGCATCGCCTACGTGCAGGCCCGCCACATCATCACGCTGTCCGACGTGAACCGGACCAAGCAGATCGCCGACGGCGCGCCGCCCGAGAAGATCGAGATCGTCCCGAACGGCGTCGCGCTGCGCGGCGAGAAGCTTCAGGCGGTCGCCGAGACCCCGCCCGACATCGGGGCGGTGCCCGCGCATCGGCTGCGGGTGGGGTTCGTGGGCCGGGTGGTGCCGATCAAGGACCTGGTCACGTTCGTCCGCGCCTGCGATATCGCCCTCGGCAGCGTCCAGATCGAGGCGCGCGTCATCGGCCCCACCGAGGAGGATCCCGGGTACGCGTCCCGCTGCCGGCAGCTGGTGGCCCGCCTCGGCCGGACGAACTGGATCCAGTTCCTGGGGCCGATGCCGCCCGCCAAGATCTACGGCGATCTGGACGTCGTCGTGTTGACCAGCTTCAGCGAGGGGCAACCGCTGGTGATCCTCGAGGCCTACACCTGGGGGCTGCCCGTCATCGCCACCGACGTCGGCGCGTGCCGGGAGATGATCGAAGGGCGCGGGGACGAGGACCGGGGCATCGGCCCTTCCGGGTTCGTCACGCGCGTCGCCGCGCCGAAGGAGACGGCCGCGGCCATCGTCCGGCTGGCGCGGGATCCCGCCCTGCGCGCGCGCATGGGCGCGGCGGGCCGGCGGCGCGTCACCAGCTACTACCAGCGTCGGGACATGCTGGCGCGCTACCGGGCGCTCTACGAATCGCTGATCGCGTCGGAATCCACCGAGAGCGCGTGATGGCGGGGATCGGGTGGAAGCTGCAGCGGATGATCGACCACGGTTCGCTGGCCGGCACGATCGCCGCGTACCTGACGGGCGTCGCCGTCACGTCGGCGCCCTGGCTGCTGACGACGGCGGTGCTGACGAGCCTCCGCATCGTGTCGCGCCACGCCACCGGCGCCTTCGAGGGTGTCGAGCGGTTCCTCACCGTTGTTTACGCGATCACGGTGGTGGTGTCGGCGCCGATCCACGTGGTGGTCGCCCGGTACACCGCTGATCGGCTGTACGACCGGCGGGTCGACCGGATCGCCGCGCCGCTGCGGCGGGCGGCGGCGTTGACGGTGGTCGGCTTCGCCCTGATCGGCGCC